>CANPXQ010000120.1 GCA_947586295.1 uncultured Bacilli bacterium | reverse complement strand
CAAGAACAATTAGCGGATGAACTAGGAGTATCGAGACAGGCTATATCAAAATGGGAGTCTTCAGTTGCTTATCCTGAAATGGATAAAATTATTGCTTTGTGTAATAAATTTGATTTGAATATCGATGATTTATTAAATAAAGATATTAAAGAAATAAAAGGTGAAGAAGAAAGTAAAAAAAAGTTAAGTAGATTTATCGATGACTTTTTAGAATTTATTACTGATACTATCAATTTATTTAGCAATATGAAATTTAAAAGTAAAATTAAATGTTTACTCGAACAAGCAGTTATCATAGGAATATTATTTATTATATCTTTTATTATAGTTAGTATTGGTGATGCTACATTTTATAATTTACTATTTTTTCTACCTAATAAAGTCAAATATTTTATCAATAATTCCCTAAATTATATTTTATTTCTATCTTGTCTAATATCGTCAATTATTATTTTAACCCATGTATTTAAAACAAGATATCTAGATTATTATGACAAATTAAAAAGCAATATAAATAAGGAAAATATTGATAATAACAATGAGTTGAATGGTTTAGATAAACAAGAAACTATTGAAAATAAAAATAAAATTTTATTTAGAAAAAATGAAAACAAAATAATAATTAGAGATCCTAAACATAGTGAATATCGATTTATAAATGGTTTATTTAAATTTATCGTTGGAATAGTAAAATTCTTTTCATTATGTTTTGCATTCTTTATCTGTTCTATATTGGTCGCACTCTTTATTAGTCTAATATTATCATTCTTAGTTTATAAAACAGGATTCTTCTTTTTAGGATTATTTATAGCTATATTATCGCAAGCAGTAATTACAATTATAATATTATTAACAATATTAAATTTTGTATTTAATAGAAAAAATGATAAAAAGAAAATGATTTGGAGTTTTATAATATCGCTTGCATTCTTTGGATGTGGAGTAGGCTTAATATTTATAGGAACATTAAAGTTTGAAATGTTAAATAACGATAGTACTATGTTAAAGACAGAAACTGTCGAATATGAAATGCAGGAAGATACATTTTTAAATTTTTATTACAATGATATTAAATATGTCGAAACAGATACCGATAATATAAAAGTAGAATATGAAATTAATAAACTTTGTGAACTAGATAATAGAGGTGAAAATAGTAATCATGGTATTCATACTTTTGTATATTGTCCTAATCCTATTAAATTAGATAAAGAATTTATTAAAAATGTCAATAATAGACAAATAGTTCCAATAAATAATGAGATAAATAATATTACTGTGTATGCATCTAAAGAAAATATAGATAAATTAAAGATAAATAAAGATAATTATTATAAACTTCAAAATGAAAGAGAAAATGAAATTAGCTATTATCAAGAAAAAATTAACTCTTTAGAAATAGAAATTGCGGATTATGAAACTAAATTTTCTGATTATGAAGATAAAATTTCAGAACTTAATTCTAAAATTGAAGAATATAAATCAATTATCGAATCGTATGAAAGTGAATAATTTATCAATAAAATTTTAAATAATATAATGTGAAAGAAAGATGACAAATTTGTATGTGCAGACTAGAAATAGTTTGCTTTTTTCATGGTATAATAACTAGTGAAAAAATAGTAATTAATATAAATAAAATAATCAAGTAAAATAGATATAAAAACCTAAATGCAACTAAAAGTTGATAGTTTAAAATTACTTTCCCATATATAATTTATTAAAAAGAGGAGGCGCTCTAAATGAAGTTTGGAGATAATTTAAAAAAAATAAGAATTTTAAAAAAACTATCACAGGAAGATTTAGCTGAAAAAGTAAATGTATCTAGACAGTCTATAAGCAAATGGGAAACGGGAGATGCTTATCCATCAATGAATAATTTACTAGAGTTATGTAAAATTTTTCATTGTAAAATTAATGATTTAGTAAACGATAGTATCATTGATATCGATTCACTTGGAGATGATGTTAAAACTAAAGTTGTAAGTTTAAAAAAAGAAGAGCAAAAGAAAATGAAAGCTTTAAGTAAAGCCATTTCTGAAATATCTAAAATAGGAAGAATATTTTGCTATATTGTAGTTCCTTTTCTTTGCTTAATATTAATTGCTTTGCCTTATTTAACTAGCAAAGTAGTGATAAAAGATGACAATTTAACTTTAAATTTGAGAAATCATAATATCAACATTTCTGAAGAAAAAGGAAAAATCATCATAAAAGTTGGAGCCTTTGTTCTAGCGGATGCCGATAAAGAATTTTTAAATACTAAAGTAATGTCTATATTTAAAAATAATAGTAAAGCAAAGATAATTGGTTATGCCGAAACATACTTCGCTAGTCTTTTAGTGATAATTATTTTAACATCTATAATCTTTAAGCATTTAGAGACACTATTTAATAATATCAATAAAGGAGAAACTCCTTTTACTTTAGAAAATGTTAGTTTAATAAAGAAGATTGCTTGGAAAATGATTATAATTATCATAATGAATAATATTAAAAACGGTATGTTTGAAC
>CANPXQ010000119.1 GCA_947586295.1 uncultured Bacilli bacterium | reverse complement strand
ATAAATGATTACAAGTATTTAGATAAATATTTGAGCGATAATTGTGCTGTCGATTGTAAATATTTTATATTAAAAAAGATAGATTAAGGAAACTTGAAATGCTATGTTTCAAGTTTTTTAATTTGGTAATGATACTAGCACTTTTCATAAAAGGCTTTAAAAAATATAATACAATAGAGGAGGAAAAGAAAGATGATAACAGTATCAAAACAAATTAGTGAACACTTTAGTAGTGATGAATTTAGATGTCCACATTGTAACAAGCTTAAGATTGATGAAAATCTTGTCTATAAAATGGAGCATATCTTTAGTAAATTAAATGCTAGTAAATGTATAATTTCAAGTGGATATCGAAGTGATGAATACGATATTCAAATTGGTGGATTTGTCGGTAATCATGCAAGAGGAATTGCTGCAGATTGCTGCTATTACGATAAAGATGGTAAAATTATTCCTAGTAAAATTGTCATATGTGTTGCCTACGATTTGGGCGAGTTAAAAGGTATTGCTAATATTGATGGCAATTATGTTCATTTTGATAATAGAACAGCTGGAACATATTATGGAGATGAAAGGGTAAGCAATAATTCTGTTTGGACAAATCCTTACGATTATTTTAAAGTAAGTAGGGAAGATGTTATTAAATATACGGGAGAGGTAATAGAAAATGATAAAAAAGTAAATGTTTTCTATAAGGTAAAGACAAATAATACGGGATGGCTTCCTGAAGTTAAAAACTTAGAAGATTATGCCGGCTCTAAAAATAATGCTATTACTGATGTTGCTATCAAGGTCGATAAGGGTGAAGTTAAATATAGGGTTCATGTAAAAGGCGGAAACTGGCTTCCATATGTTACTGGCTATAATATTAATGATAAAAATAATGGCTATGCTGGCAATGGCAAAATAATTGATGCTATTGAAGTATATTATTATACTCCAAAGGATATAAGGCCATTTAAAAGAGCAAAGTACAAAGTTAATAATTATGCTTATCAATATGATAATGAAGTCAGTGAAGGACAAGATGGGTATGCAGGAAAGTTTGGTACAAATATAATAAAATTTCAAATAGTTATCGAGTAAAAAAAACGGTATATATTAAAATATGCCGTTTTTAATTGTCTTTTTAAATACAAAAAAATTAATCATATATTCTTTTTTCATAAATCACTTTTTAAATTTAAATATGATTTTCATTAATTATGTACTGCCGGATTAGTTAATTTTAATTTTTTTGTTTCACCTAAATCTTGTTCAAGCCAAGATTGTAAATCAATTGCTTCACTCAATAATTTGGATTTCCCAATTTCATCTTTAGAAACTTCAAGTATTTTTAATAAATTTAACGATAAATCTGCTAAATCCTTTTCATCTATATCTATAGTTTCAATTTTTTTATAATGCTCGATACCACCTACTATTTTATATCCTTTTTCATTAATTAATAATTGAATAATTTTATGTAATTCCGTTTTCCATTTATCAATATTATTTCTATCTAATCCAAGATAATCAGTAATATCAATGGGAAATGGTCTAGTTTTTTTATCTATAGACATATTAATGCATTCATTAATATTTAGCACTATATTTTTCACATAAGAATGAACTTCTGGATAATCAAAGCCAAGCATTTTCATTTGATACGCATTTAAGAAATATTGTTCAATTTGCATTCCTAAAAATTTAAAATAAGCAAGTAATGATATATAAATATTATCAGGTTTTCCCATTATTTCATCAATTACAAGTTTATCATTGACAAATACTTTATAACCATCAAAAGTCACTCTATCTGCTATATCTACTATTTGTTTTATCGTAAAATTTTGAAAAGGATATGGTAAATCCAAACCATAATTATCATCAACATAATTATATAAATTTTGATAATTTTTTGCGTACTCTTCAATACTTTTACCATATTCAAGCTTATGAATACCAATTGTATTATAATTATCATCTAATAAAACAAAAATATCTTTTTTTGGAGAATTTAATATAATAATATCTTTATATACATTAAAGTCACTCCAGTCTATACCATAACTTACACATTTTTTTCTAAAAGCCATATCATCTCTTATTACATTTTTATCCATAAATACTCCTTATTATTGTGTTTTAATCATATTAATAAAAATAGTACCTAACTCATCAAAATTAGGTATCTCTTTTTATTCTATGCAAGTTTCCTTGACAAATACATAATAACATAAAAATGTACTTTTATCAAGTACACTTTCTTTTTCTACTCGAATATTCCCGAGTTTAATATCAATTTGGTGCAAGAAAGGAGACTTGAACTCCCACGACTATACAGTCACTACCCCCTCAAAGTAGCGCGTCTACCAATTCCGCCATCCTTGCAAATAAGGCACAATATAAGTATATCATAAATTTTGAATATTGGATTAAAAAATTTTAAATGTTTGAAATATTTGCTGTATTCATGCAAGTAATAACATATGATTCTTAAAATTAATAGTACAATTAAAATTATTTTGTTTTGGCGAAATAATTAACTTCCTAGGTATTTTGGCAAGTTTATCAAAATACCTTAATGAAAACAATAAAATTAATTAATGTTCGATTG
>CANPXQ010000118.1 GCA_947586295.1 uncultured Bacilli bacterium | reverse complement strand
GGTAGCCTCTTTTAATATATAAATGAGCCACCCCAAATAATAGCAAGGAGAATGAAGAGAATTAAAACGATAAAAAAGTAATTTCCACTCCATCCGTTACTACCTTGGGATGTATTTTTACTACAACTCATAATTAACCTCCTTTTATTAAAAATTTATTTAAATAAATGCTCCTAGTATGATTATTAATAAGATAAATAAAACTAAGATTATTGCTGCACCTAGACCATTTCCACAATTATTCATATAAAACCTCCTTTATTTTCTTTTCATTAGTATAATATGGTTCTTATTTTTAAACGTGAGTGCTTTTTAGATATCTTTTTAAGGCAATTTTCTTGTATTTTTCCTTATTTTATTTTATAATACTTAAAGGAGGTTATATGAAAAGAAAAATAGGAATTTTAAGTTTAGGTGTGTTATTACTTGCCGGTTGTGGAAGTCCCAAACTAGCTGATGGAAAGGAAGCTGTAGTTACTTTTAAAGATGATGTTAAAATAAGTAATGATGATTTATATAAATATGTAAAAGATAGTTTTGCATTAGAATCTTTAGTTACTTTAGTTGATACATATATCTTTGAAACTGAATTTAAAGATTATGTTGATACGGCTAAAGAACTCGCGAAAAATGCGGTTGAAAGTGCTAAGAAAAATTATGACAGTGAAGAACAATTTTTACAAGTTGTTCAACAATATTATGGTTTTTCAACATTAGAAGCTTTTGAAAATAATATGTATCTAAGTAATTTACAAAGTCATGCTGTTGATGAATATGCTAAAGTTTTAGTTACTGATAAAGATATTGAAAAGTATTATGATGAAAAAGCTAAAGGCGATGTCGAAATATCTCATATTTTAATAAGTCCTAAAACTAATAGTGATATGACTGATGAGGAAAAAGATAAAGCTAAAGAAGAAGCCAAAGAAAAAGCCGAAACATTATTAAAACAAATTAATAGTGCTGATGATAAAGTTAGTGAATTTAAAAAATTAGTTAAAGATAATTCTGATGATTCAGCAACTAAAGATAATGAAGGGGCTTTTGGAAAGAAATTAACTTATGGCGATTTAGCAGATACTTATGATGAATTATTAGATGCTGCTTATAAAATTAACGATAATGAAGTTTATAATAAAGTTGTAACTACAGAACTTGGTTATCATATTGTTTTAAAAACTAAATCATATGAAAAAGATTCTTTAGAAGAATTAAAAGATGAAATTAGAGATATTTTAGCAGATGATATAAGAGCCAATAAAAAAGATATTATAATTGCAGCTTTAGATTATTATCGTAAAGAATATGAATTAAACATAACTGATAGTGAACTTAAAAGTCAATATGAAAATTATTTAAAAAGAGCTTATGCTAGTAGTCAACAAACAGAAAATAATTAAAAAATCTACTAGGTTAATTAAAACATAAAAAATAAGGGTTTGCCCTTATTTTTTATTATCTACCTAATTTTGTATAACTACAACCACCATTAAATGGCGTAAACAAACAACTACTACATTGTGAAAATTCACTTTGTTCATTCATTTCATCGATTAATGAAAATGCAAAGTTAAATATTGTAGGTATAAAGAAAACTATGACTCCTGCTATTACTCTTCTTACAAGCTTTCCAAAGGCATCTTTTACAGCTTTATCATCACTACTTGTTAATGCTTTGGTAAAATCTATTGTTCCCATTATAATTAATAATAATGGAACTATTATTTTAGCCGCAAAAACAACATATCCTATAATATTTAAGGTCATTTTTACACCATTTTCATCACAAAAATTTAACCCTTCAACATTTCCATAGGTTACACTTGATGCATCACCCATTTCTTCATTGCTGGTGTATTTTATTCCATCACCTTTCGTAATTGATCCATCATAATGGTCAATATCTCCATCGGTAGTTATATTATCATTTTCTCGTTCATAAGTATCTTTGACAGGATTTCCTCTAGTATAAGTAACTGAACCATTATAATCTGATGCATTAGGCAAATCTGCTAAGGAACTTACCATATTAATAGTATAATAACTTCCATCACCATACGCATCATAATAGTATAAATAAATATTTGAAGGACAAACTTCTTTTAAAACATAATTATATAAAAATATTATATTACTAGTTCCCGCAATTTGATTATTAGCTGCATTAGGACTTGTATCCTCATTACTAAAAATTTGCGCAGAAACATTTAAATTTTGACCTTCATTAAAAGTTAACATTAAACTATGATCTGTCGCATCTAAAGATATCCAATTAATAGTCCCTGCTTTATTTGTAGATGGCTTATATTGACAATATAAACTATCACCTATTTCGTCTTTATTTTTATCATAAAATTCTTTCCAACTATCGGCACTGGGAATACTAAAACCACTCGCGCAAATAAATGTTACTAATATTATTGTTAATATTTTAAGTTTTTGCATATACCTCACCAACTTATTTAAATTATATCATAATTCCAATAATATTTAAATTATTTATAAAAAGTGTAATCAATATTTTATCTACCTAATTTTGTATAACTACAACCACCATTAAATGGCGTAAACAAACAACTACTACATTGTGAAAATTCAC
>CANPXQ010000117.1 GCA_947586295.1 uncultured Bacilli bacterium | reverse complement strand
CCCCCATTTTACTATATATATATATATATATATCAAGGGTCTTTTGGAAAAAATAAAAAAGAAAAAAGCCTACAAAATATGTAAGCTATTTATTATTTTTTTCTTTCTTTGGTTTATCAATTTTTGGTAAACATTCCTTTCGAGATAAATTTAATCGACCGTGATTATCAAAACCTGTTGCCTTTACCATAATTTCATCACCAACAGAAACTATATCACTAGGTTTTTCTACTCTTTTATTATCTAGTTGCGATACGTGAACTAATCCTTCACATCCTGGCCACAATTCAACAAAGCAACCAAAGTCTTCAACTTTAACAACTTTTCCCGTATAAATTTTTCCTATTTCTACTTCCTTTACAACGTCTTCAATCATAGCTCGGGTTTTAGCTATTATATCGGCATCTGTGTGATAAATAATAACCCTTCCATCATCTTCTAAGTCAACTTTAACCGCGTCTTTATCGTTAACACTTTTAACATTTGAAGCTTCAAGAATAATTTTGGTAATCATTTCGCCACCCCGACCAATAACATCTTTTATTTTGTCAGGATTAATTCTAAATGTATCAATTTTTGGAGCATAAGGACTTAATTCTTTTCTTGGTTCCTTAATAGCTTTTTCCATAACATCTAAAATTTCCATTCGGGCTTTTTTAGCTTGTGCTAAAGCCTCTTTTAAAATATTTTTAGTAACTCCTTTAATTTTAATATCCATTTGTAAAGCAGTAATACCTTTACGCGTACCAGCAACTTTAAAATCCATATCTCCCATATGGTCTTCTAATCCTTGAATATCGGTTAGAATAGTATATTTTTTGCCGTCGTCACTTTGAATTAACCCCATAGCAATACCTGCTACAGGAGCTTTTATTGGCACCCCGGCGGCCATTAAGCTTAAACAGCCAGAACATATTGTTGCTTGGCTTGAAGAACCATTGCTTTCCAATACTTCAGAAACCACTCTAATAGTATAAGGAAATTCTTCTTCAGAAGGAATAACTTGGGCTAAAGCTCGTTCTCCTAAAGCCCCGTGGCCAATTTCTCGACGACCTGGAGAGCCATAACGACCTACTTCCCCTACTGAAAATTGTGGGAAATTGTAATGCAACATAAATCTTTTTGAATCTTCAATTCCCAAACCATCTAAAATTTGATGTTCGCCAATAGCCCCTAAGGTTGTTGTAGCTAATACTTGAGTTTCTCCTCTAGAAAAAAGGGCTGATCCGTGAGTCCGAGGAAGTAAATCAATGTCAGCATATAAGGGCCTAATTTCATCCATCTTTCGACCATCAGGACGAATTTTTTTATCAGTTATTAAACGTCTTACTTCATTTCCTTCAATCAAATTAATTATTTTCGTAACTTGTTTTAACTTTTCTTCTTTGTCTTCATCTAATTCGTATAATTCCGTAAAATGATTCACAGTATTTTCTTTTACTTCTTCTATTTTAGCATATTTTTCTAATTTTTCTTTAATTTGAATAGCCTTTAACATATCTTTAGTTGCAAAATCTCTTACTTCTTTATCAATAATTGGATCTATTTCTACACGTTGCAATTCTTGTTTTTCTTTACCTATTTCCGCTATTATTTCTTGTTGAAAATCACATAAAGTTTTAATGTTTTCGTGAGCAAACATTAAAGCTTCTAACATTGTTTTTTCATCAATTTCTGAAGCTCCAGCTTCAACCATACATATTGCCTCTTTTGTACCAGCAACTGTTAAATTTAATGTGCTATTTTCACTTTCTTTAGCTGTTGGGTTAATTACAAATTTTCCATCAATTAAACCAACAATGACCCCAGCAACTGGTCCATCAAAAGGAATATCACTAATTCCTAAACATAATGAAGATCCCAATAAAGCAGCCATTTCCGGAGAGTTATCTTGATCCACAGATAAAACCGTATTTATAACTTGAATTTCATTACGTAAATTTTCATCAAACATAGGTCTAATAGGTCTATCTATTAATCTTGCGGCTAAAGTTGCGGCTTCACTAGGTCGACCTTCTCTTTTTATAAAACCACCAGGTATTTTACCTACAGAATATAGTTTTTCTTGATATAAAACTTGTAATGGGAAAAAATCTTGAGTAACCATTGTTTTACCCATCACACAAACAGATAAAATAACTGTATCTCCATATCTAACTAAAACTGAACCATTAGTTTGTTTAGCTAATTGCCCAGTTTCAATAACTAATGGTCTTCCTAAAAAATCTAATTTATATTCTTTTTTCATTTCTTCCAACCTTTCTTTTAAAAAAAATAGACACTAAAAATTAAGTGCCTTATTTTCTTAAATTTAATTTTTTTATTAATTCTCGATATGCTACAACGTCATTCTTCTTTAAATAATCTAATAATTTTTTACGACGTCCAATTTTCATAAACATTCCTCTTTTAGAATGATAATCATGTTTATGAGTCTTTAAATGTTCAGTCAAATTATTAATTTCATTAGTTAATATAGCCACTTGAACAGGCACTGAACCAACGTCATTTTTGCCTTGGGCATATTCTTTAATAATTTTTGCTTTTTCTTCCTTTTTTAAAGCCATAATTTTTCCTCCTTAAATAATTAATATGTTAATACTGAGTAAAGTGTTAGAGGGACATCTAAACTAAGTATTAATA
>CANPXQ010000116.1 GCA_947586295.1 uncultured Bacilli bacterium | reverse complement strand
ATGTTAAAGAAAACATTCCTGCTGATGAAGCTCAAGGATATGCTGATCAATTAACTGAAGCTGGTGCTGAAGTAGAACTTGCTTAATAAATTACCAAGACTTGTGCTTGGTTTTTTATTTGATTAAAATACATAAATATAATATAATATAATTGTTTTAAAGGGAGAGAAGAATATGAAATTAAATAATCGTGGTTGGGGACTTGTAGAAATGTTATTTTTTTGTGCCGCTATCTTGATAGCTTTATTAATAGCAGCTTATTTAATTTATATTTTTTATCGTCAGTTGGGATTATAAAATGAATATAGATTTTTATAAGTTAAAAGCCGATTTAATTGACTATTTAGGGACTGCTTATTATGCTGGCTATGGTATGGCTATAGTGGATATGGGAATAATTGAAAATGCTACGGAACAACAACTTATATCAATAGCGGTTCAATATGGTTTTGATTTAGATAATTATAAAATTCTTTCTAGGTAAAATTAATTTTTAAAAATATAAAAAATGCGTAATTGACAAAATAAAAAAAAGATTTATAATAAATACGCATTTTTTAATGGGGGTTAATATGGAAGAAAAAATAAATAAAAAAATAATTGATAATCAAAGAAAATTAGAACAATGGCATAAAAGTATTAATAAATATAATGTTTATTGTTCCCAAGAGGCAAAAAAATTAATGCGTTGTTATACTAATGAAATGGATGAAGATAAGAAAATAAAAATTAGAAATGATATTGTTTTAGGTACTCTAGAATACGTTTATCAATTTTTAAAACAAAGTATATTTATTAACATTATATGTAACTGGTTTGATATGGATGATGTCATTAATGCTACGGTTGAAGCTTGGATAAAAAGTATAACAAATGAAAGTAAAAGAATATATTTAGCCTCTTACGTAATAGATTCTAAGTATACTTTATATAGTCAAAAATTTATGAATTATATTTTAGCGAATTTATGTGGCGAAGACACTTTTTATTTCTCTAGATCAGGGTTAAGTCAATTACAAGATTTAATTAATTGGTATTATATATATTTGAAAGTAAAACAAAATAACCATAATTTAAGTTTTGAGGATTTTAAAAATATTATTGGAAATAAAAATGAAGATTTGTTAGACGATTCTAAATTATTAAAAATTTATAATTTTTTTGGATACTTGGAACACGTTCTAAAAATTAAAGAAGATAAAATAACAATTGAAGTAATAGATAGTTTAAAATTTTTAATTGGAAATTATTTTAATATGCATTTAGATGATTTTCATAAAGAAACGTTTAATGAAAACGAAATACTTAATCGTTTATTGGCTCAAGAGATATTTAAAAATATTACTAATAATGGTGATGGAATAAAAACATTGGAAAGAAGACAAATTTTATATAAAATGTTATATGAATGTAAAACTCAAAGAGAAATTGGCATAGAAATGCAAGTCTCCCATAGCCGAATTTATCAAGTTGAAAATAATTGTTTAAATAAAGCTAGAGTAAAATATAAAAGTTGTCAAAAATATATTGATTAAAATAGTTATTTTTGACAAAAATTATCTTGACAAGCATATAATAAATTGTTATATTAATATTGCGTTTAAATTTGGTTCTATGTTAGGTAGAACCTTAAAAAAGTAAAAATTAGATACGCCTGGTTATGTGTTAATGGGAAGGAGAGAAAAATATGCCTACAATAAACCAACTAGTAAAAAAGAATCGAAAAAATAAAACCAGAAAAAGTAAAAGCCCAGTTTTAAATGTTGGGTTTAACACTTTGGAAAGAAAGACTACGGATGCAAAGAGTCCTCAAAAAAGAGGCGTTTGTACAAAAGTTGGTACTCGTACACCAAAGAAACCGAACTCAGCATTAAGAAAATATGCTCGGGTAAGACTTTCAAATGGTAAAGAAATCGATGCTTATATTCCTGGAGAAGGACACAATTTACAAGAACATAGTGTTGTTTTAGTAAGAGGTGGAAGAGTAAAAGATCTTATCGGTGTTCGTTATCATATTATTCGTGGTACACTTGATACTCACGGAGTAGAAGATCGTAAACAAGGTCGTAGTAAATATGGCGCTAAAAAGCCTAAGAAATAAGAGATAAGGAGGAGAAATAATGCGTAAAAGAAGAGCAGTAAAAAGAAATGTGCTTCCAGATCCTATTTATAATTCTAAAGTTGTAACAAAATTAATAAATCAAATTATGACTGATGGTAAAAAGGGAACTGCCCAAAAAATATTATATGAAGCATTTGAAACAGTTGAAAAGACTACTAATCGTCCGGCAATGGATGTTTTTAATGATGCTATGGAAAATATTAAACCAGCATTAGAAGTTAAATCACGTCGAGTAGGTGGTTCAAATTATCAAGTACCTATTGAAGTAAATGATGAAAGAGCCCAAACTTTAGCTTTACGGTGGTTAGTAAATTATGCAAAATTAAGAAATGGAAAGGGAATGGCCATCAATTTAGCAAATGAAATAATGGATGCTGCAAATGGTACTGGTGGAGCTTGCAAAAAAAGAGAAGATACACATAGAATGGCTGAAGCTAATAAAGCATTTGCTCATTATAGATGGTAGTGTGAAGATATGGCAAGAGATGTTAGTTTAGATAAATTAAGAAATATTGGTATTATGGCTCATATAGATGCCGGTAAAACCACATTTAC
>CANPXQ010000115.1 GCA_947586295.1 uncultured Bacilli bacterium | reverse complement strand
AGTCCCATTGTACTATATATATATATATATCAACGACTTGTTTTTAGTTTAAAATAACTTTACAAAAAGTGTAAAGTCTATTTTAAATTATTTAATGATTTACGAATATTTAAATAATATTGATAAGCCGATATAACGGAGAAAATAGTAGCGAGTAAAATTAATAAATCGGAAAATGGAATGCTAATTAATTCAAATGGTAAGTTATAAAAGAAAGTAAATGTAATACCTACTAACATAAGAATAGTTTTTATTTTGCCTAAAATACTTGCGGCAACAACTTTACCTTTATTACCAGATTCCATTTTTAAAACATCCACAATTATATCTCTAGTAATAATTACGACTGGTATTACTACTGATATAGCTCTTTCATATGCTAATATAATTAAAACACCATTAACTAATATTTTATCTGCTATAGCATCTAAAACTTTACCTAAATCAGTTACTTCATTATTTTTACGAGCTAGAAAACCATCTAAAAAATCTGTAAAAGACGCAAGAGCAAATAAAATACCAGCAATAATATATTTTAAATTAATCATAACATTACCTACTAAATAAGTAGGAAATTCAATACCTATTTGATACCAAGGTATTAATAAAAGTAATAAAACTATAATAGATAAAACTATTCTTCCAATTGTTATTTTATTTGGTAAATTCATTTTCTACTTCTCCTTATAACTTATAATATTAGTTTCTTTATTATTTATAGTTATTTGTTTAACTGACCAAAGAACAACAAAAATAATTAATATAAATATTATAATATAAAATATTATATATACTTTTTTCTTATATTTAGGCATCTTCATTGTATAAGGAGATGCTATAGTTTCCGCTTTACTTTCTTCTTTTAATTGTAATTCAATTGTTTTTTCAATTTCTTTAATTGGAATTTTAGAAGTATATTCAAACATATACTCATTAAATTCATCAATTAATTTCTTAGTATCTAAACCTAAATATTTA
Organism: uncultured Bacilli bacterium; assembly: GCA_947586295.1. Classification (GTDB taxonomy): domain Bacteria; phylum Bacillota_I; class Bacilli_A; order RF39; family UBA660; genus Onthocola_B. The sequence continues at coordinate 1,790 of CANPXQ010000115.1, read as the reverse complement.
GAATATTCTGCAATATAATTTTTTAATTCAAATATATCTTTAAAAGCCCCAGCTCTTCCAGCTTCTATATTCTCTAATATTTCTTCTTTAATATTTAAGTCTTTACTTACTTCACTAATACTTAATCCCGATTTTTCTCTAGCTTGATTAAACATCTCGCCAATTTCGTTCAAAGCTTTTCACTCCTTTAAAAACAAATAATTTTTAATAAGCCATTTTCTGTCCTTTTATAAATAAAAGGGGGAAATATTTATCTACCAATATTGGTCCTTTAGTCAGTTTAATTCCCTTCTAAAGACTCCCCTACCATAATTTGGGTTTCTCGCTCGCGGGGTTTACCACGTTCCACTATTTATATTACTATAAATACTCGTCTCTTTGGCACTTTTATACTTACTTTTTTCTCTTAAAGAAAATTTCAGAGCCGTTAGTAAAAACTACCTTAGGTTATTTTTTCCCTAAGCACGAACACTACTACCATCGCAGGATAGTGCGAGTATGGACTTTCCTCTACATACTAACTTTATGCAGCATTTCCCTAAAAATTATTCATTATTGCCATAGACAATTTTTTCTAAATTGCTAATTCTTTTTAGAAGGTCAACATTATTATTACTGCGAATAACATTATTTTCACCATTAGAAGAAGCTACTTCTTCTTTTAAACGGCGAATTTCTGTTTTTAATTTAACATTATCATCCGTTAAATCTTTAATATCTTGTTCTAACTTTTTTATAATATTATTGTATTCCGCATAATCTCTAATAACCATATCTAAGAATTTATCAACTTCTTGAGGACGATAACCTCTTGCATCAATATTAAATTCTTTTTCGAGTATCTCTTGAGGTGTTAAATATAATCTATCTTTATACACAATATCCACCTTCCATAGATAAATTATAGATGCTTTCTTACTTTTTGTCAAGGTACCGCACTTCTTCTAAAAGAAGCTCTATTTCTAAAACATTTATTTTTTCGATTAGTTCATTAATTATTAAATCATATTTCAAAATTATCACCATATCTATTGTAACTAATATTTTTAAATAATTCATTACTTTCGTCGAAAATCGACAAAAGTTTTAAAATATATTAATTTATTGTATTTATTTTTCTTTTTCAAATGCATTTTTTATAAATTGATAATATTTATTTAATTCATTATTTTCGGTTTCTATTTCTTGCAAGTTTTTATAAGCTTTTTTAATTTCTTTTGAATATTTTTTATCATCAAAAACACTATCTATAAAAAAAGTCATTTCTCTTTTTCTTTTTTCTTGTTCTAACATATTATCTAATAATTCCTTAGTTTTATCTAAAATAGTATAATTTTTATCGGACGTTTTATAAACAAATTTTTTAATATCTATATGATAATTTTGGATTAAATAGGATAATAATTCTATATTGTGAGTAAATATAGTATTAAAAACAATTTTCTCAATGCATTTATCAAAAACTTCTTTGGGTAATTTGTTTTCCTCAAAAAATTTAAAAGTTTCTAAATCTATAATATAACTAATTGCATAAGTTTCTTTATTATCAAAAGTATACTTTTTATATAAATTTAATCCTTTACGCATTAGATTTTTAATAATATCAATATTGCCACGATTAACAGCCATTAAATAGCAGTCATAATCTAAATTATTTTTATATTCAAATGAAATTCCTTTATTAATTAAATAATTACTTAATTTGTTATATCCGACATTAACACTTTTAATAAGTAATTCTTCCAAATTAATATTTAATTTATTTTTTTCAATCAACTTAATTAATTTAT
>CANPXQ010000114.1 GCA_947586295.1 uncultured Bacilli bacterium | reverse complement strand
GTTCCGTTCATTATTTGCCTCCAGAACAAGCCTCAGGTAAAGGCGCTACTCTTCAAAGTGATATTTATTCTATAGGAATATTAATGTATGAATTATTATGTGGTAAACTTCCCTTTAAAGGCGATAATGCTGTAGAAATAGCATTAAAACACTTAAAAGAACCAATGCCTAGTATTAGGGATGAAATACCAGATATTCCACAAAGTGTCGAAAATATTATTTTAAAAGCAACTGCGAAAAATCCTAAAAATAGATATGCCGATGCTCGAGAAATGCACGAAGATTTAAAAACTTGTTTAGATGAATCTCGGAAAAATGAATTAAAGATCACATTTAAATATCCCGAAAATGATTATGATGATACGAAATTAGTAAAAACAATTAAAGAAAAAAAGGAAGAAAAACCAAAGAAAAAAAGTGAAGATGACGAAATAGCGAAAAAAATAACTAGTAATGATTTAAATAATCAAAATAAATTATTAATTATTTTAGGAAGTATCTTTGTTGGTTTAGTTTTAATTGTTACAACCATTTTTGTGTTAATACCTTATATTACTAAATCAAATCAAGTGGAAATACCAGATGTTACGGGAATGAAAGTTGTGGAAGCCGCTAAAAAGTTACGCGATGCGGGTTTTGTAATCGCTGATGAACAAATTGAACAACCAAGTAGTGCTGTAAATGAAGGCGAAGTTATTAAAACTAATCCTTTAGCTGGTAGTATTAGAAAAGAAGGATTTGTTATCACATTATATGTTTCAACTGGTGATAATGAAATTTTAATTGAAGACTATACTGGTAAAAACTATAATGAAATAAAAGGACGTTTGGAAGCCTTAGGTTTACAAGTATTAATTGAAAGAGAAGAAATAGATCCTGAAGAAGTGGATAATTATGAAGAAGGAATTATTTTTAAACAAGATATAGCTTCTGGTAGTAAATTACATCAAGGAGATTATATCACTTTATATATTCCTAAATTAGATAATAAATATCCTGATTTTTTAAATGATAATTATACAATAGAAGAAGTAAAAGAATTTGCTCAAGATATGGGCTTAAATTTAACAATTAAAGAAGAAGTTAATCCTTCTTATGCACCAGGAACGGTTTTCTATCAAAGCCGCGAAGCTGGAAAAGTAGTTAAAGAAGGGGCTAGTTTAACGGTTAAAGTAGCAATTGAACAACCAAACGTTTTTGATGATGAAATAGGTAATCCCGATGTCGGATTAGATGATGATACAGGTTTACAATAGATGGAAGGTATAATAGTTAAAATAGTTAGTAATCAATATACTGTTTTATGTTCTAAAGAAAAATATATTTGTAAAGCTCGAGGTAAATTAAGATTATTAAATGATTCTCCTGTTGTTGGAGATAAAGTTCTAATTGATATAGATAATAATTTAATAACTGAAATATTACCTCGCGAAAATAAATTAAATCGTCCTTTAGTTGCCAATATAGAATATGCTATTATTACTACTAGTTTAAAAGATCCTGAAATAGATTTATATTTATTAGATAAAATGTTAACAATTATTTATTATCATAAAGTAATACCTATTATTTTATTTACTAAAATAGATTTATGTAATGATTTAACAAATATAAATAAAATAAATAATTATTATCGTAATTTAGGTATTATAACTCTTTATAATAATGATAATAAAGAATTAGCTAACTTAAAAAAATTATTAAAGGGAAAAATAGTTACTTTAACTGGTCAATCAGGAGCAGGTAAAAGTAGTTTCCTCAATAGTTTAAATCCTAATTTAAATTTAAAAACATCACCCATAAGTGAAGCATTAAATAGAGGAGTTCATACTACTCGTCACGTTGAAATATATGATATTGAAGGAATCTATTTTATAGATACTCCAGGTTTTTCTGCCGTTGATTTAAATATGACAATATCTGATTTAAAAGATACATTTAAAGAATTTAAAAACATTAATTGTAAATATCAAGATTGTAACCACGATAAAGAAGATGATTGTAAAATAAAACAATTAGTAAATGAAAAGATAATATTAGAAAGTAGATATAATAATTATTTATTATTTAAAAAGGAGATATATGAAAGTAGCCGTAAGTTTTTTAGATAGTATAGATATCGAAAAAACAATTAAAGAAATTGATAATTCTATAGCTGATTATATTCATTTAGATTTAATGGATGGAGAATATGTAAAAAAAAATAATATTAATTCTTTCAATATAAATTTATTAAAAAATACTACTAAACCTATAGATATTCATTTAATGGTAAATAATCCAATTAAATATTTATCTTTATTTAAAGATTTAAATGTTTACCGAATTACTGTTCACATTAATACGGTAAATGATTTTACAATTTTAAAAAATAAATTAAAAGAACAAAATATAAAATTAGGTATCGCCATAAATCCTAATGAAGAAATAAATAATTATTTAAACTATTTAAATGATATTGATTCCGTCTTAATTATGGGAGTATATCCTGGAAAAGGTAATCAAAAATTTATACCCGAAATAATTCCAAAAATAAATGCAATTAGAGCAATTAATTCCCATTTAGTTATTGGTGTAGATGGGGGAATAAATAAAGATACTATTAAATTACTTCCTAAAGTTGATTATATTGTTAGTGGTTCATATATTTATCATAGTTCAAATTATAACTTAGCAATTGAATCTTTAAAATAGACTTTACACTTTTTGTAAAGTTTTTTTAAACTAAAAACAAGTCGTTGATATATATATATATATAGTACAATGGGACT
>CANPXQ010000113.1 GCA_947586295.1 uncultured Bacilli bacterium | reverse complement strand
TACTTCGCTATCGCTCTTTGGTTCGCACGTGCATAGCACGTGGTTTTATCCGTAGCTATCTTCCGATTGCTACATAAATTAAAAATAGTATGCTTTACACATACTATTTTGCTTTTAAAATTGTTTTTCCTGAGCTTAATGTTTTAAGATTTTTTAGCAAATAATCACCTATATTAGCTTTTTTAATTTCTTTTTCTACTGTAATTGGAACTTCATCAATTATATTCCCTTCATTATCAATTATTTGAGCCTGCCCTACTATATCTCCTCTTTTTAAAGGTGCCACCAATTTATCAACTTTTAAATTAAATGTATATTCTTTTAGTTCATCAGTATTTTTTAATAATTCAGTTGCATCATTTATTAATACCACATTACTATAATCTTGTTTTCCTCTTTCAACTTTAACTTTACCTAAAATATCATTACTTTTCTTTATAATATTTATACGATAAGTATTAAAACCATAATTAAGTAATTTTACCGTATCACTACTCCTATTTTCTATTGTATCTTCCCCCATTACAACACTTATTAATCGCAAATCATTTTTTTTAGCCGTAGCGGTTAAACAATACCCAGCATTAGATGTATATCCCGTCTTTAAACCATCTACTCCTTCATAAAAACGCACTAATTTATTAGTATTTACTAACCAAGTTTTGGAACCATCATATTTATCCAAATACTCTTCATAAATACTTGTATATTCTAATATTTTAGGATGTTTTAATAAATTAAAGGCAATTGTAGCCATATCTCGAGCAGTAGATACGTGTCCTTCAGTATCTAAACCATGAACATTTAAAAATACGGTATTCGTTGCACCTATTTCTTTTAGGCGTTTATTAATTAAATCGACAAATGCCTCTTCAGTACCAGCAATTTTTTCAGCCATTGCTACAACAGCATCATTACCACTAGCAATAGAAATACCCTTTAAAAGTTGCTCAACAGTATAGACTTCTCCAGCTTCTAAAAATATTTGACTACCTCCCATACTAGCAGCTGCTTCACTTATTGTTACTTGTTCATCTAATTTTAACTTACCACTATCTATATATTCCATAATAATTAGCATACTCGCCAATTTAGTCATTGAAGCTGGTGGTAATTTCTCATCGGCATTTTTCTCATATAATATTTTACCAATTGATGCATCAATTAAAATAGCACTTTTAGCTGTTGGCGCTAAATCTTCTTCCGCATTTACTCCTGTTAAAAAAAAGAGAAAAGTAAAAATACATAATAAAAACTTTTTCATTTTTAACCTCTAATAATTTTTATGAATAATTTTTAATATTATTACTTTCTTTAGCAATTTCTCTTAAATCAATTATTAACCTTTTTTCTTTTCCTATGCACGTAATTAATGTTAACATTTTATCTTCAACATTATTAGGAACTATATAAGACTTTTTTTCTTCTTCTTTTATATTAAATATTTCATAAATATATAAATCATTTTTATAAAATATTTTTACTTCATCTTGGATTTTTAATTTATTTAATTTTCGAAAATAAGAAATAAAACTATTACCTGAGTGAGCAGCGAGATAAATATGATATTTTTCACTATCCATTAAAGTAGATTCTTTTAATAACTCAATATTCTTACTAACGTTATTTTTAGAAGAATCTATATTGTAGATTTTTCTTTTTAAATTTATTTTAGGAATAATTATTTGCATTAGGTAATCATCTTTTGTTATTTTAAAATAATCGGTATTAGTTAAATAATTATACTTTAAATTGTCCTTATAAAAATAATGTTTTTCGTTATTAATACCCACTATAGTTAAAACTAAAATTAAAATTATAATCTTAAATAAATTTCTTTTTAAAAATGACATAACCAATTAATCCTAAAGAAGGAAATAAATTATAAGGTATATTCATATAAGTATCAGGAACTTCTATAATAGGATTATTCTCTATTGTACACTCTAGTAATTCATTAGCATTTTTAATTTCCAGATATGTTTTTTCCGGGCTTAAAACATAACCATCAATAGTTTCTTTTTCTAAAATATAATATTTACCTAACGGTAAAATAATTTCTGCTGTACCAAATTCATCAGTAATTAAAGTGGATATTAAGTTATCAAACATATCATATATTTCAAATGAAACACCGGCTAAAGGGTTTTTATTGACTCCATCTATTTTTAAAATCTTTACTTTCCCCATTTTTTGAATATTCTCAACATATACTTTTTCATATACCTCCTTAGTATATTGATCCTTGTATTTTAACTCTACCTTTATCTTTTCATTATTTAAAAGATAATCATCTAAAGTTTTTATTTCTTTAAGATAGTATTTTCCTAGGGGTAAATCCGATATTTTAATATATCCCAATTTGTCTGTATAGTAATAGCCAATTAAATCATCTTGAGAATATATTTTAGTCCCCGTTTTATCATAAATATCTTCATCGGCATATAAGCCAAACATTACATTTTCTAAATTTTCTATTTTCTCACTTATTTCATTATCCGACCATTGTAAAGTTTTACCTTTTTTATATATTTCTATTGTTCCTTTTACAGGATCATTTTTAAACTTAATTTCTAATATTTTTCCATATGTTTTATCATTTACAAAATCACTATCTTTATCTATGGTAAATTCTAAATTATTTTTATTCCAAGTATAGCCCAAAATAGGTTCATCAACTTCTTCTATCCTATATTTTCCTGCTTCTAATATCTGAGGTAAAAGTAAATATCCATTTGCATTTGTCTCAAAAACATCAATTGTCATATCTGTTGGATATGTTATGCTCTGCGTTATATATTTTTTATTTATTAAATCATAAATTTTAAATTTAATATGTG
>CANPXQ010000112.1 GCA_947586295.1 uncultured Bacilli bacterium | reverse complement strand
CAGAGTATACCATACAAAAAAGAAGAAGAAAGATTTATAAGATATTTAAGGATGATAGGGAGTAATAGTGTGAAAGAAATAAAGAAATATGCGAAGGGAGATAAAGAAATGGAAGAAGTAGTAAAATGGTTAGAAAGATGGAATGTAGAATCAGATAGGATTAATCATCAAAGAATAATAGATGAAGCAGAAGAAAGGGGAGTTGTTAAGGGTAAAAAGGAAGGCAAAAAAGAAGGCAAAGAAGAAGGAATTATTGAAGGTGAAGAGAAAGTATTTAGCAAAATAATTAAAAAGTTAATTAATCAGAATTATAGTAAGGAATACATAATGAACTTAACAGATTTAGATGAGATCGAATATGAAAAACTAGTAAAAAAATACAAATCATAATTAGAAATATTAAAAATAATGATTGTACTAATATAATTTTGTGGTTTTTTCCTACATTTTTATATTAGCACTATTATATGTAGTGAAGGAAGTGAAATATGGAAAAATAGAAGGAGGAAAATACAATGTTAAAATATTCATTTTTAGATAATGATCTAACATTTAAACAAGTTTTTAGTCATGAAGATATTTTAGAAGATTTAATAACATCATTTTTAGAATATATAGGAAAGAATGCCAATGCTATAAGAGTAATAAAGATTATACCACATTCTTATATAGGACCTGATAATAAAAAGTATCGAGGATATTATGGTGATTTAACAGCCATTAAGGATAATCAAATATTATCGATAGAAATGTATAGTAATGCATTTTCAAATGGGGATTATAATAAAAGTTTGGGATATTTATGTAGATTATATAGTAATCAAAAAGTAAGTACAGAACCAAATAAATATCAAAAAGTAATAAGTATAAATTTTATAAAAGGTAATTATAAAAGAATAAATGATAATATAGTAAATGCATATAGTATAAGAAATGATGAAAATTATGAAAAGATAAATGAAGAGATATTAATGTATTTAGTAAGATATGATTTAGTACAGAGTATACCATACAAAAAAGAAGAAGAAAGATTTATAAGATATTTAAGGATGATAGGGAGTAATAGTGTGAAAGAAATAAAGAAATATGCGAAGGGAGATAAAGAAATGGAAGAAGTAGTAAAATGGTTAGAAAGATGGAATGTAGAATCAGATAGGATTAATCATCAAAGAATAATAGATGAAGCAGAAGAAAGGGGAGTTGTTAAGGGTAAAAAGGAAGGCAAAAAAGAAGGCAAAAGGGAAGGAATAAAATATGGAGTGGCGAAAGGCAAAGAAATACAAATGGTTGATATTGTTCAAAGAATGATTACAAAAAATGCAGATAAGAATTATATCTTAGAAGTAACAGGTATAGATGAAGATGACTATGAAAAACTAGTTAAAAATAAAAATCGCAAATAATTTAAACTTATTAAATGGAAGTAATAATTTAATTTAAGTATCGATAATTATTCTTCCTTTTCTTTTATATTGAAAATAGGCAGTAGTTTTGATAAAATTAAAGAGATGAAGTTACAAGAGGTGAAGTTAGAATGGACAGAACAAGTATATTTGATGTTGCGGCATTAAGACAAGAACTTATATTAATTACTTTAAATGAAATTATTAATTCTTTAGAAAAAAAAGGATATAAGGCCGAAAATCAATTAGTAGGGTATTTACTTACAGGAGATCTTGCTTATATTTCTAATTATGAAGGTGCTAGAGACAAAATGAAAGGATTAAAAAGAGAAGAAGTTCTACTAGCGTTAATTAATTCTTACGAAGGTAAATAAATGCGTTATTTGGGATTAGATTTAGGTACTAAAACTTTAGGAGTAGCCATCAGTGATAAAACAAATACTTTAGTAACACCACTAAAAGTTATTAACTTTAATAGTGAGGATTATTGTAAAGCCTTAGAAGAAGTAAAAAAAATTACTGATGATTATCACATTACAAAAGTAATCTTAGGACTTCCTAAAAATATGGATGGTTCAATGGGGTTTGCTAGTGAAAGAAGTTTAAAATTTAAAGAAATGTTAGAAAATATTAATTTAGAAGTAATTTTAGTTGATGAACGTCTTACTACTAAAAGTGCTTTAGATATTGTTCATTTAAATAATGAAGATACAAAAAAGAGTAAACATAAAATTGATGCTATCGCGGCATCGATAATCTTAGAAAATTTTTTAAGGAAGTGTGAAAATGATTCTAAGGAATAGTAAAGGACGAGAAAGAAATTTTAAAATTTTATTTAAGATTGAACATGAAAATAATACCTATATTGTTTATGAAGATTATATGACTGGTAAATGCTATGTTGGATGTATTAAAGATGGTAATTTAAATAAACTACCGAAAGAAGAAATAGATTTTGTTTTAAAAATATTAGAGAAGGTTAATGAAGAATGAAGAAGATTATAATTGTATTAGTTAGTATTTTAATAGTTATTATGCTTTTAATTGGACTATATTTTTATGGCTTAACAGGTTTTAATAGTAAAGATGAAGTAAGTTTTACTGTTAGTGAAGGATCTGGCATAAATGAAGTTATTAATAATTTATATAAAGATAAATTAATAAAAAGTAAAATATCTAGTAAAATATATATATATTTAAATAAAGATATTACTATTCAACCAGGAACTTATAATTTACGAAGAAATTTAGGAGTAAAAGATATTTTTGAAGTTTTAAAAAAGGGCGGAAGTTATCGTTTAACTTTAGTAGAAGGTAAAAGATTTATTGATTATATTGAGCAAATTTGTGAAATGTATAACTTTGATAAAGAAGAAGTTTTAAAGAAACTTAGTGATAAAGAATACTTAAATTATTTAATTGATAAATACTACTTTTTAGACGATAGTATTTTAAATAGCGATTTGTATTATC
>CANPXQ010000111.1 GCA_947586295.1 uncultured Bacilli bacterium | reverse complement strand
GTGAACATATTCTAACACTTAATAAGAAAAAAAGCAAAAAAATAGAATAAAAATTCCCAATTTTTCGGGAATTTTATCCTGTAATCTTATTTTTTCAATCCTTCGGGATTTTAGTTTTTAATTCAGTCAAAAAATAACAAGAAATATATTTAATGAAAAAAATTATAATTATTTTTACTTATTTTAGATTATAAAATTACCGAATGTATCCATAATAAATTTTAGGTGGTTATATGCGTTTTTTTAAATTTAGCGTAAAATTAGCAATATTTTTATTTTTAACTTTTGCAATTATAATGACCGGATTATACACTTATGCCTATCTTTCTCCAAAACTTGATTTAAAAACTAGTGGTTCCTTATTTATTTATGATGATAAGGAAGACTTAATTTATCAAGGTTCTAGCACTAATGAATGGGCAAATATTGAAGATGTTAGTCCTAATTTAATAAATGCGGTTATCGCTATTGAAGATAAAAATTTTTATAATCATCACGGTTTTGATTATTTAAGAATACTTAAAGCAATGTATTTAAATATTAAAAATAAAGGAATTGTCCAAGGAGCTTCAACTATAAGTCAACAATATATTAAAAACTTATATTTAGATTTTGATAAAACTTGGGGTAGAAAAATTGAAGAAGCCTTTTTAACTTTAGAATTAGAAGTTCATTATGATAAAGATGAAATTTTAGAAGGTTATTTAAATACTATTAATTATGGACAAGGTAATTATGGAATTGTTAATGCCGCAAGTTATTATTTTAATAAAAAAGCTAGTGAATTAACTTTAGAAGAGGCCTTAATTTTAGCAGGTATTCCGAAAAATCCCAGTAAATATAATCCTATTAGCGATTATGATGCCGCCATAAGTCGAGCTAAATTAGTAGCCCAAGCAATGCTAAATAACAATTTTATTGATAATAATACTTATAATAATTTATTTAAAGAAAAAATTAATATATACGGGGAAAGAAAAGATAATAACTTACAAATGTTAATGTATTATCAAGATGCTGTTTTAAAGGAATTAGAAAATTTAAATGAGATTCCAAAATCATTTATTGATTCTGGAGGATTAAAAATTTATACAACCTTAAATATGGAAATGCAAACTAAATTAGAAGAAAATATTTTAAAAAATGCTCCTGCAGATGATGCTCAAATTGCTAGTGTTATAGTAAATCCCCAAACTGGAGCAGTTCAAGCGCTTACCGGGGGAATGAATTATGCAACAAGTCAATATAACCGGGCCATATCCTCCTATCGACAAGTTGGCTCTACTATGAAACCTTTTTTATATTATGCGGCTTTAGAAAACAATTTTACAATGGCCACAACTTTTAGTAGTAAAGCAACAACCTTTAATTTAGCAAATGGAAAAACTTATTCACCAACTAATGCGGGAGATATATATGCTAATAAAGATATAACTATGGCAGCAGCCGTTGCTTTTTCGGATAATATTTATGCTGTTAAAACTAATCTTTTTTTAGGCGGAGAAAAGATGATTGAAGTCTCCGAGAGAACCGGAATCAAAACTAAATTAAAAAATATTGCTTCCTTACCCCTAGGAACTACAGAACTTAATATACTAGACTTCGCTAATGGTTATGCAACCTTTGCTTCTTTAGGCTATAAACGAGAAACTTATTTTATCGAAAGAGTTGAAGATTTAGAAGGTAATGTCCTTTATAAAAAGAAAAAAGAAAATAAATTAGTTTTAAATCCCAATTATACTTATATTTTAAATGAAATGCTCGCGAATACTACAAATGCTAAATTTACTGATTATACAACACCAACAGCTTTAACTATTTCATCTTTATTAAACAATAAATATGCTATTAAAACTGGAACAAGTAATGCCGATTATTGGATTATAGGTTATGATAGTGATATTTTAATGCTTACTTGGATGGGATATGATGAAGATAAAGTTGTCAGTCAAAATATTCGTAAAAGTGCACGAAATATATGGGCTAATACAATAGAAGATATCACCCAAAATAAAGAAATGCATTGGTATGATACTCCAAATAATGTTGTTTCTGTACCTTTAAATGCTGTAGATGGCAAAAGCACTACAGACACAGGAAAAATGGCTCTTTATTACTTTATTAGGGGTACAGAACCAAATTACAATTTAGAACAATATGTGAATAAAAATTAAGGTTGAGAAATTAAAAAAATAATATTATAATTTATTAAGAAGGTGATATTTTGAAGGTAATTAATGTCGTTAATTTTTCTTCTAATTTAATAACTAGTATTATTTCTTTAATAGTTGGTGTAATTTTATTTACAAGACCGGATTTAGTTACTATAGCTATATCTTATATTTTAGGATCTTTATTAGTTGTTTATGGTATTGGAAAAATAATTTTTTATAGTTATGAAAAAGGAAAAGATACGAATACTCCTACAAAATTATTAGTTAGTGGTATTCTTATAGTTATTTTTGGCTTTATTTGTATCTTTGGTTCAAATATTATTGAACATATTATTAGATTTTTAATTGGTGGTTTTATTCTTTTATCCGGAATAAATCGATTAATTAAAGTTATTAATGTTACTGATAAAAAAGATAGTCGTTTTATCGCCTCATTAATTATTTCTATTCTTTTAATTATTATTGGCTTATATGTTATATTTGTTTCTAATTTATTCTTTTCATACTTAGGTGTTATTTTAATAATTTATTCTATAATTGAAATTATAAATTATATTATTCTAGCAGGAGTAAAAAATGAGGCAGTATATGAAAAAACAAATAATAATAAAGATATGAAAACAATTGAATTAAAAGAAACAAAGAAAAAAAATAAGAAAAAATAAATTAAAACATTATAAAATAAGGGATTCCTTATTTTTTTTATAAATTATTTTGCTGTGTATTAGATATGAGGTGATAAAA
>CANPXQ010000110.1 GCA_947586295.1 uncultured Bacilli bacterium | reverse complement strand
ATCAATCATAACTTGGGTTCCTGACTTTTAGTGGCAAATTGGAATATTGTCACACTTCTATGTAAAATGCACACTAAAATTTAATTTTTGGTAATAATATTACTTTCTTTTATTATTTCATCGCCATAATAATAAGGTACTCTGCCATTAATGATTTTAGAAGCTATTAATACTTCGTAGTTAATTGTTTTTTCAACATTATTAATTGGACTAAGAAGTTCATAAGTTATTTCAATCGGAACATACATTTCTACTAAAGCATTATTTAATCCATAATTAGTTATTCGGGTTTTTAAATTTGTCAAAATAGTTTTATTAAAATTTATCCCTAAGTATATATTAGGTCCAAAATTACTAAATAAAGGACTATTACTTGTTATAAATAAAGGAAATTTTAAAATTATATTTTGACTATTATTCTTCCTAATTATATTTTTATCGGTAGTTTTTATTTTACCAGTCGCTATTTCATCCATTTTTTGAGAAACTTTAGTTGTAATATTATCTAGAATTTTATATGATTCTTCTAAATTGAAATCGACATTTAATATTTCTCCTGCAGTATTTTTACTTATTTTAATTATTTCAGATTTATCTACTTCTTTTAATAAATCATAACTTACATCTTCACTTAAAACTTGATTTACTAAAGTATCTATTTTTAATGTGGCAAGTTCTATTATTTTATTACTACTTTTTTTTAAATAGATAAAAAGCCAAAAAAAAGTAAAAGAAATAATTAAAATTATTACTAAAATAATTTTATGTTTAAATTTTAATTGCTTTCTTTTCCTCATTCTTTTCATACTTAATTGTATGAATTAAAAATTAATTATAGATTTTAAAAAGAAAAATAATCCAACACCTATACCTATTATTAATAACACAATAATAATTTTTAACCAAATACTTGTTTTTTCTTCTTCATCTATGGAATTATTCAAATCTTTTTTCTTAAATACATTAGTCTTGGTATAAAAAGAATTATCCAATTCATTTGTTTTATTCAAAATTGTACTTGTTTTTTCAACCTTTTCTATTTCACTTCTTATTTCTTCAATTTTATTAGTTTCATCAGAAATAGTATTATCCTCTTCTTTATCTACGTTATCAGAATTTAAATTTAATTTTTTTTCTTTTTCTTTATTTTCATTTATTGTTATGGTATTAATCAAATTCAATAAATCGTTGTCTTCTGGCCGTGCTTGACGCTTTTCGGTTTGGTCTTCTATTTCATCTTCAGGCGAATCTATATTTAAATTTTTTAAAATATCAAATTGCGTATCTCGCAGTTTTTTAGATCTTACTTCTTCGTATGTTTCTTCTTTTTCATCTTTGGCCTTTTCTAAAAAAACATTTAAATCATATTCTTTAGTGGGAACTTCATCTTTTTCTTCTTTTTCTGTTTCATCATCTATCCGAATACTTTTTCTTTTAGGAGCATCTTTATAACGAGTATCCAAAATCTTTTTTATTTTTTCAATATCAATTTCTTCATTATGATTACCTATAACAGTTGCATTGCTACGCATTTTAAAATCCGAAATTTCGGTATTATTAATTTCGTTATATAAATTGCTATTTCTTTTTACCCTCGATGATGTTGTTTCTTCAACTTCATCATATTTGGCCATTCTTGTATTCATATGTTATCCCTCAATAAAATAATAACACAATTATTAAAAATTTAAAATATAAAGATTGATTTTTGATTTATATTTAGATTATAATGAAATAGGAGGCAAAATGAAAAAATTAGTTGTTAATCAAGATAATTGTATTGCATGCGGAATGTGTGTAAGTATTGATGAAGAACACTTTCAATTTGATGACAATATGTTAAGTCACGCTATTAGCCAAGATAACATAGAATCTGAAAGTGTCCAAAATGCAATTGATTCTTGTCCTACAGGGGCTATTAAAATAGAAGAATGCAATGGCGAATGTGAAAATTGTAAGGAAGGTGTCTAATGAAAGTTTATAAAAAGAATTTACCTGATGGCGTTAAGTATCAATTTTCGACTGAAAAAGGCGTTAAGGTAAAATTAATTAATAAAAAATATTTAAAGAAAAAAGACGCAAAAAATAACCAAAAAAAAGAAAAATAATTTTTGGTTATTTTTTCTTTACAGCGAATATAATAGCACCAATACTTAATAGCATAACAGCAAATATTACAATCAATATAGTATTGGAGTTACGAACTATTCCTTCAGCATCACAAGCTTGTTGTAAAGTTTCAGGATTATGGGAAACATTTTCTTCTTGAATTATCCGAGAAACTTCATCAACATATTCATCATTTTGATATTGTTTTAGGGCTTCTTCAATGATCTTTATACCATCGCTTTCAACAAAACCTAATGTATGCCAGTTGCCTACAACTATTAAAGGAACAGATTGTCTTTCTTTTTCATCAGTGATATTTAAAAAATCATTTACTTTATTTTTTAATTCTTGATTATCTTTATATGTTTCATATGATACAATTTCTATATATTTTTTTAATTGTTGCGAATGGTTATTAAAAAAAGTTAAAAAATCATAACAGTGAGTACATCCTTTTCCCCTAAACAAATAAATTTTTATTTTTTCGTGTTCCGTAACCTTTGGTAAATCTATATCTAATTTTTTAGCATAAACGTTTGGAACAAAACATATTAATAATAATGTACTAAATAATATTAAAAACGCTTTCTTCATTAAATCCTCCAAAATATATTATACCGAGGCTGGAATTATTTGTAAAGTAAGAAATAAGGATAAAAATTCTAAAATTTTAGGCAGGAAGGCTTGTAATTGAAAATAATATTTGGTATAATTATTATGTTGTTGATTTATGCGGGTGTAGTTTAATGGTAGAATTCCAGCCTTCCAAGCTGACTACGAGGGTTCGATTCCCTTCACCCGCTCCAGTGACGTTTCTGTTCGAACTTTTATAGTTTGAACTTAACATATATAATCAATCCGTTCGGGTTGATTTT
>CANPXQ010000109.1 GCA_947586295.1 uncultured Bacilli bacterium | reverse complement strand
CTTTCAGATAATAGTATATATTTTAAAGTTGGAAATAATTAGGAAGTAATTAGGAATTTATGTGGAAAATTCAAAAAATATAAATTTTTATATATTGTTGCTCCCCATACAAATTACATTATTTCACTAATATTATACCTATCTTAATAAATTTCCTAATAAAATCATTGTAAATTAAATAGTATTTGCGTTGTAATTAATTTATCAAATACAAATGAATTTGTTATAAAAGTGTGCGTAACCCTTTTAGTAATCGCTCCATTTGAAACCAGCTTCCAAACCTTTAAGGTTTGGAAGTTTTTATTTTACAAATATAAATTATAGCATCAAAAATAGGGATTACAAAATGTCCTATTTTTCGTGATGCCAATTTTTTATTGTGTGGATTTGAACCCATAACTCACAAAAAGAACATACACTTTTTTAAATATCGAAATCACAATTTAATAAATGCTAAAACTATCTAATGTTCTTTTTTGACTTATAATATGATAAAATTATATTAACATTAAAGGTGGTGAATAATCATAAATATTGAAGAAATTAAAGATTATGTAAATAAGTATACTATAACAAAAGGCAAAGTTTATTTAAAAGAAAACAACAAACAAATTACCAATGAAGATTTAATATTAAGGATTAAAACTGCGCGTTTAGTTTATAATGAAGCTAGAACAAGTTATCAGGAGCAATTAGCTCAATTTGGTAAAACCTCACAAGATTTTGATTGGTTTATTAAAAAAACAATGGAAAAGCTTGGAATTAATGGCGAAATTAATTCTTTTGGAATAAATAAACTTATTAATGAAATTTTAAATTCAAATGGACATTATGAAGAAAATATGAGTGGTGCTGATTTAAGCAACTCAAAGTTCTCAATATTAATTGAACCTAAAAAAGATTATGGTATTGCCTATTTAAAATTAAAATTTAGAGAAAGAAATTTAGATTTTGAAGATTTAGAAATAAAACAAGATTTTTCAAAATTACAACACGATGGATTATCAAAAGTAATAATTAATTTTAAATTAAAACCATATCAAAAAAGGCAAGTAAATATTCATCATTTATTGGATGATGAAAAAAAGCAATATGCTCTTGAAAATAGCGATAAAATGCCAAAAACAATAGTTCATCCTTATAGTAAATTACTTACCGAATTGGAAAAACAAAAAAATGAAGCTCAAGCTATTGGCGATGATGTTGGTGTTAATTATTATCAAAGTAATATCAAAGAAATTATAAAAAAACATCCATACGAAATATCAATAGAACAATGGGATAGTTTAGATACCGAACAAAAGAAAAAGTTTATTTTAATAAAAATGAAAGAAGCGAAGATTTTAGATGATATTGATTCTTTCAACTATTGGAAAGCAAATCTTGCTTATCAAAATGAGCTTAAAGATACAGACGATTTAAGAAGATAAAAAGATGATCGAAAGTTGCTCATCTTTTTTCCCGATATTTATTATTTTTTTCCTATAGGTATTATATAAATTCATATCTATTTCTTATTTAGCATTAACACTTAAATAATTACTAACATTTCCGTCTTTATCTTTAATCCATATATAATATTTTTTATATTGAAATACAGATATTGAAGCTTTATTATCTTTAATTTCGTGCCAACAAATATTATTTTCACTTGGCATAGATCTAGTTGATTTAACACAATAATGAGTTGGATTACCCGAGGTTGTTAAAATTAATTTGCCATTTTCAATATTAATTGATTCTATTTGAGCCTCCATTTCTTCATTAACCTTTACATAATAAGAATTACTTTCATAATTTGGTAAAAGATTTAAAGTCGAAATACTTGTAAAAACGACTAAAACTATTATTCCAGTCACAATTATAAAAGTTGTGGCAGAATTATTATTTCTTTTCTTATTTTTCATTTTTAACCTCCGTATAATCCTTAAAAAATTTAGCATATAAAGGTTTGACTAATTCGCCAATTACAAATATTAAAAAGCAAATTCCTAATGATAATAAAATGTATTTTATATCAATGCCTTGGACAATAAAAAATTTAGAAAGTCCGGTTGTTAATACTAGTATTTGAATTAAAACAATCGCACCAACACCTAATGTTAATCGTTTATTATCAAACACTTTTTTATTTAAAACTGAATGTTTTAAATTCCTGCAAGCAAATGAATATAATAATTCGTTGGCTATTAAGAAAATAAACATTAAAGAACTTGCTATATTAGGATCTTGGGTTTTGGCAAAATATAAGAATAATGCAATCATTATTGCCGATTTAATTATAGCACTAATAACTATTTTAGCAGTTAAAAATGGTGTAAAAAATGTAGAACTTGACCTATTAGCAGGGCTATTATCCATGACATCACTATCCGATTTTTCAAAAGCTAACATTATGGCCGGAATCGAATCAGTTACTAAATTTAACCATAATAATTGTAAGGTTGTAAACATTTCCATATTAAGTAACATTGAAACAAAAACTAATATTACTTCGACTATGTTTCCGGCAAGTAAGTAAAGAATAACTTTCTTTATATTTGCTGTAATTCTTCGACCTTCTTCTACACCATCCACAATGGTAGAAAAACTATCATCAACTAAAATACAATCAGCAACTTTTTTAACAACTTCCGTTCCGGTTATTCCCATACCGATACCAATATCAGCTTTTTGAATTGCCGGAGCATCATTAACCCCATCGCCTGTCATAGCAACTACTAATCCTTGACTTTGTAATGCTTCAACAATTCGAAGTTTTGTATTTGGCGAAATACGAGCATATACTTGATAAAACATTACTGCTTCTTTTAATTCATCATCAGTCATTTTATCAACTATTTTACCTTCGATGGCCTTATCATCAGCATCGATGATCCCTACTTGTTTGGCAATAGCAATCGCCGTATTAATACTATCGCCGGTTATCATTATTGGTTTAATTCCGGAATGTAAACAAGTAGATATCGCATTAGGAACATTTTCTCTTGGCGGATCCATCATTC
>CANPXQ010000108.1 GCA_947586295.1 uncultured Bacilli bacterium | reverse complement strand
TATTATTAGCTCTTAAGGTAGCTTTGGCTATTGTTGTTCCATCAAGGTATCTTTGTCCATTTTTACCAAAGTTATCTATATCGGCTGTAATGGTTATATCTCCTTCAGTAGTAAATACTAAACTATCAGTTGTACCTGTTAATACATTAACATTACTATTAGCCCCATCACCTATTTGAGCTTGAAAGTAGGCATATGTTGCTCCTACAACTAGTAGTAAAATAGTTACAACAGCAACAATTAATAATACATTTCTTTTTTTATTTTCATTCATTAGTATATCTCTCCTTTTTTGAAATATTTACATTAAATTGAGTGTAAAGTATATTATGTATTATCCTTCTATGGTCCCATTGTACTATATATATATATATATCAAGCGACCGTTTTTAGTTTAAAAAAACTTTACAAAAAGTGTAAAGTCTATTTTAAAATAATTAGTTCTAATTATTTTTATTTATAGTTATAGTTATTATATATTGACTTGGAAGATCTTCTTCATTAATAGTTACTTTATTATTATCTAAATTTAAGTCATATACTTTCTTTTTAATTTCTTCAATGTAATCGTTATTCATAGAAGAATTACTTTCTTCTTGAGGTTCTACAATATCTAATAATTCAATTTCTTCATCATTTATCGGTATAGTATTATTATTAGAAACATTTGAAACATTTTCTTCACTATCCATTGTCATATTCGCCGCTTCATTTTCTAAAATATTAAAAAACATATTAGGCGTTTGTTGTGGTTTACCAGAAAAAATATTTCCAAATATACTCTTAGGTTTTTCTGTTTCTTCAGGTTTAACTTCAATATTTTCTAAATTATTTTCAACATTTTTTGGTTCTTCAATATTCATTTTTTTTATTTCCTCTTCTAATTGTTTTACTGTTAATCTTTCGTTTATTATTCTTTTCAACATTTGTTTTTGTTCTTCATTATCTTTAATTTTTAATAAACTACGTGCGTGACGTTCACTTATTTTTTCATTTAAAACGGCATCTTGAACTTCTTCATCTAGTGAAAGTAATCGTAATTTATTAGAAATAGCACTTTGGGATAAGCCCATTTTTTTGGCTAAAGTTTCTTGATTCATATAACCTTTATCTAGCAATGCTTGATAAGAGCGAGCTTCTTCTATAGCTGTTAAATCTTTTCTTTGAATGTTTTCGACAATTGCAACCTCAGCACTAGCATTATCATCTAATGAAGTTATTATTGCCGGTACAGATGCTAATCCCGCCATCATTGCCGCTTTATATCTTCTTTCCCCAGCTATTATTTCATATTTATCTTGTACTTTTCTTAATACTAATGGTTGAATAATACCGTGTTGTTTTATAGAATCAGCTAATTCCTTTAAAGAACTTTCATCAAAAGATAATCGTGGTTGAAAACGATTAGGTATAATATCTTCTATCGGAACTTGTAATACTACATTATCATCTTTCACTTTAATCAACCCTTTACTCATTATAATTTTAACTTATTACAATCTTTTTTGCAACGGCTTTTTGACAATTTTTTCGTAGGAACGAATTTCTTCTAACTTTGTAGGAAGCAATTTAACAATTTTAATTAGTGTTCGTTCATTTTCATTTAAAGATAGAAAAAAATGTTGTTGCAATAGTATTTTTCCGTGCATTTGTTCTATTGCATACTTTCCATCTTCTATTTCATTATCTATATTTGCTTTCATAACAATAAAATATTTAGTTTGTTTTACTAAAGGCATCGAAAGTTCAGTTAAAATATTTAGTTTCGTAACTGCCCTAGCCGTTACAATATCAAAACTATTTAAATTTGTTTTAGTAAAATTTTCTACTCTATCATTAATAACTATAATATTTTTTAAATTTAGTTTATTAATAATATATTCTAAAAATTTAGTTTTTTTATTATTAGAATCAATCAAGGTAACTTTTAAATGCGGATAAAATATTTTTAAAACTATTCCAGGAAATCCTGCTCCACTACCTATATCTAATAGTGTTTCTTCAAGCTTTAAATCAATAATCTTACTAAGAGTTATGGAATCATAAAAATGTTTTAAATAAACATCTTCTTCTATAGTTATAGCCGTTAAATTAGTATGTTTATTATAATTTACTAATTCTTGATAATATATATCTAATAATTCTAATTGTTCGGTTGTTACTTCACCTGTAATTAATTTTACATTTTCTATAAATTCTTCTTTATTCATAATCACCAACTAACTAATAATATATCCTAATTTATTTATTATATTTCTTTTTTAAATAAATTGATAATACCGAAATATCCACTGGATTTACGCCACTTATACGCGTTGCTTGAGCTATAGTCTCTGGACGTATTTGTTTTAATTTTTGTCTTGCTTCGGTTGCTAAATTATTAACATCATCGTAATTAATATCTTTTGGTATTTCTTTAGCTTCAAGTTTTAATAATTTTTCAGCTTCTTTAAAAGCCTTTTTTATATAACCTTCATATTTTACTTCAATTTCTACTTCTTCCATTACTTCTAGATTTAAATCTAGTTTTAAAAAATTATTATTTAAAAATTCTAAAGTAATTTCTGGTCTTTTTAATAAATCATAAAAATTTATATTATGATGGGGAATTTCTAAGTCATTATTAATAAATATTTTTTTATTATCTTCGGTTAAATTTAAATTTGTTTCTTTTAATAATTGAAGAATTTCTTGTAATTTTTCTTTTTTATTTACATATTCTAAATATTGTTTATCTGTAATACTTCCAACTTTATGGGCATACTCTCTTAGCCTTAA
Organism: uncultured Bacilli bacterium; assembly: GCA_947586295.1. GTDB lineage: Bacteria > Bacillota_I > Bacilli_A > RF39 > UBA660 > Onthocola_B. Next base: position 234 of record CANPXQ010000108.1, on the reverse strand, counting down.
GTCGGCATTATCACTTCTTAAAAGCAAACGAAATTCAGCCCGAGAAGTAAGCATTCTATATGGTTCTATGGTTCCTTTGGTTACTAAATCATCTATTAAGACACCTATATAAGCATCACTTCTTTTTAATACTAATGCTTCCTTTCCCAAAATTTTTAAACTGGCATTTATTCCGGCCATTATTCCTTGACCCGCGGCTTCTTCATAACCACTAGTACCATTTATTTGTCCGGC
>CANPXQ010000107.1 GCA_947586295.1 uncultured Bacilli bacterium | reverse complement strand
TCTAATAATTTTTTCCGTCGACCGATTTTCATAAACATCCCTCTTTTAGAATGATAGTCATGTTTATGTTCTTTTAAATGTTCTGTCAAATTATTAATTTCTTTTGTTAAAATTGCCACTTGCACTGGTACGGAACCAACATCATTTTTAGATTGGGCAAATTCTTTAATAATTTGGGATTTTTCTTCCTTTTTTAAAGCCATAAATCTTCCTCCTCTTCCCTTATTAATTTGTTAATACTGAGTAAAGTGTTAGAGGGACATCTAAACTAAGTATTAATACCTTCTTATTATAACTTATTGTTTTAATTTTGACAAATTATTTTAATGCTTTTAATAATTCATCTTTTTTCATAGTTGAATAACCTTTAATATTTTTGTCTTTAGCCATAGCCTTTAATTCAGCTAGGGAACTTTTAGTTAAATCAACTTTAGGTTCTTTTGGCGTACTTTTTTTAGTTTCTTCTTTTTTTACTTCTGAAGTAACTTTACTTGCTTTAATAACTTCGCCATTTAAAGCTTTTTTAGCTGTTTCACATAAATTAGCAAAACTCTTAGAATCATTAACAGCAATTTCACTTAACATTTTTCTATTAATTTCAATGTTAGCTTTATTTAAACCAGCAATAAATTTAGAATAACTTATATCATTTTCACGACAAGCGGCATTAATACGCGTAATCCATAATTTCCGAAAATTACGTTTATTTTGACGACGATCGCGAAAAGCATAAGAACCACTATGAAATAATTGTTCTTGAGCAGTTTTATATAATCTATGTTTTGAACCAAAATAACCTTTAGCTTCTTTTAAAACTTTTCTTCTTCTATTTTTGGAAACATTTCCACCTTTAACTCTTGCCATATTTCTTCACCTTCTAGATCACAGATTTTAATCTGTTTCTGTCTCCTTTACTTAATACTCCCTTATTTCTTCTTTGACGTACTTCTTTAGCAGTATCTTTACCAGTCTTATGGTTACTACCAGATTTCATATAAGTAAGTTCGCCATTTTTTTTCTTTTTAAACACTTTTGCACTTGATTTATGTGTTTTTTGTTTTGACTTTGCCATCTTTATTTTCCTTCCTTCTTTTGAGGTGCTAACATCATCCACATTTGTCGTCCTTCTAATTTAGGTTCCGACTCAATTATTGCGCATTCCTTTAAACCTTCAGCAAATTTAAGTAAAATTTCTTTACCAGCTTCCGGTCTTGCCATTTGCCGTCCCTTAAAACGAATAAAAGCTTTTATTTTATGACCTTTAATTAAATAACTTTCAGCATTTCTTCTTCTAGTTTCAAAATCGCCCACATCAATTACCGGAGACAAACGATATTCTTTAATATCCTTATTAGATTCTCTTTGTTTTTTTTGAGCTTCTTTTAATTTTTTTTGTCTTTCATACCGATACTTATTATAATCCATTATTTTAGCAACTTTAACTGAACCATTGCCATTCATTAAAACTAAATCTAGCCCAGCATAATTTGCCAAGGTCAAAGCATCTTCAATCTTTTTTAAACCCATTTTTTCGCCATTGGGACCTATTACCATTACTTCAGGAACTTTTATTTCCTCATTAATTGGTAATTCTTCAACTTTTGCTATAACGCGCACCTCCATATAATTAAAAAAATGAATACGTAATTGTATCCATTGTTCACCTATCTAATATATAAGGTTTTTTACCCATTACCTTTGGTAATCAGGTGGATACAATATCGCTTTCCTTTTTCAATAACAAAAATATTTTACTTTATTATATATATATTTGTCAAGTATAAATTATTACTTAAATATTCCATTTTTATTGTCAATAACAGTGTCAACTTGTGATTTTTATTGACACATATAATAGTAATTAAGATAAAAATGGACTATAATGCACTTAGAAAGGTGATGGATATGAAAAAAAGAATTGGAGTTATATTAGTTTTGTTTCTCGCTATTTTTAGTCTAGGTATTGAAAAAGCGTATGCTAAAGTAGATTATATTACAGAAACCAGTGAAGTAAAAAATGATGATAAAGGATATTATCAAGAGTATACTATTAAATTAAAGATTACCGAAGTTGATGAAAAAGTAAATACTATTTCCGGACAATTTAATTTAATTAATGTTGTTTTAAAAGATGAAAAAGATTTTGTTTTAGGAGAAAATTGGTACATTGATAGTCACAATGAAAATTCTTATACTTTAGGTACTACTTTAACTAAATTAGAAAAAGATAAAGAATATTTAGTAGCTACTATTAAATATTATAAAATTGAAACGGAAAAAGAATGCCGTGTTGAATTTATACCTGATGCTATTAAACCCGTAGATAGAACTTGTACTACTTATCAAGGAAAACTTTATGGTAAAAATGGCGAAATAGTAGATGAGACAACTTATCAAAAAGAATGTGGTGTAAATATTTGTCGTAATTTTGATGATGAAACTTATTTTGGTAAAGACGGTACTGAAGTAGATAAAGAAAAGTACGATGAAGAATGTGTTGAAAAAGAAAAACATTACTGTGAAAAAGTTGAAGAAGACTACTATGATAAAGATGGAAACAAAACCACAAAAGAAAAATATGAAAAAGATTGTTTCAAACATTCTTGTCAAATTATCGATGGTACTTATTTTAACAAAGATGGCATAGTTGTAGAAAAAGATGAATATGACAAAGATTGTAATACCAAACATTACTGTGAAAAAGTCGAAGACGATTATTACGGATTATTTGGAAATATTGTAACTAGTGAAGAATATGAAAAAGAATGTCATAAAGAAGTAGAAAAACCTAGTTGCGAAATAGTAGATGATAAATATTATGATAAAGATGGAAATGAAATAACCGAAAAGGAATATAATCTACAATGTAAAAAACATTCTTGTGAAATAGTAGATGATAAATACTTTGATAAAGATGGAAATGAGGTAACAAAAGAAGAATACGTTAAAATGTGTCCTAATGCGGAAAAAAATCCTAACACCGGAAGTTTTATGCCATTACTACCTTTAGGTATTTTAGGTGCTGGAGCTATAGCTATATACTT
>CANPXQ010000106.1 GCA_947586295.1 uncultured Bacilli bacterium | reverse complement strand
CGTAGTGATACGTTGAGCTGACCAGTACTAATAGATCGAGGATTTAACTTAATTATTTATTAATTTGAATAGAGTAAAGCATTATCAAGTTTTTAAAGGACAAAATCCTTTGCCAGTAACGATAGCCTAGTGGACACACCTCTTACCATCCCGAACAGAGAAGTTAAGCACTAGAACGCCGACGATAGTTTATTGCGAAAATAGGAAGTTGCTGGCTTTTTTTGTGTATAAAAATAATTTACAAATTTAAATATTTTTAATACTAATTACATATTACGACAATTTTCGACATAGATATATGTTATTATAAATATTGAGGTGTAAATTTATGCAAAAAGGAATTAAAAATGAATATGCTTTTGCAAATTATTTTGATAATCACAAAATCAAAGATTTAAACGAACAAAGCCAAGATTTAATATTTAATTTATATGGCATAATTTTTGATAAAAATCAAAAAATCGAATGTTGGAGAAGTAAATATTTTGAAAAAGCAGATATAAAAATAAGAATAAATGGAATAATAAAAGGAATTAGCATTAAAACTGGAAAACAATGTTCAATGCATCAAGAAAATAAACAAACATTTTATAAATTTTTATCTAAAATCGGTATTTCAAACAATATTATAATTAAATTTGATAATTTTATGAAAGGAAAAATTAACAACCAAAAAGTAACAGGTAAAGAATATATGAAAATATACAACGAAGATATTAAAGAAATTATCAAAGCTTTTAATGAATATTATAGTAAAACAAATATGATAATCAGATTTTTATTTCAAGGTAATGATTTTCAAAAATATGGCTGTGATGCAATAATTTACGGAAATCCTAATGATTTTATTTGGGCAACAAAAGATGAAATATTATTTTATCTAATAAATAATCCAAGCAAATTAACTGGCTGCTTATATGTTAGCAATTTAAACATAAAAAATTATGATCGAAACTTAAATAATAATCAAATTCGAATAAAAAATCAGGATGATATTCAAGTAAAATGGTATACATTATATGAAGATTTATTAACAATATCTGAAAATCGAAAAAACGTTAATAATACTATAAAAATTTAGATTTTTCCACATACCTTTAGTCTATCTTCAAAAAATTAAAATTTCTTACTTACCTAATACTTTTTATGCTAAACAACAAAATATTTAAATTATAATTAAAAAAAACTTAAAAAACATAAAAATATATAAATTACTAAATAAATAGTTCTTTTTTTCTACAAATTGTGATAAAGTTATATTGAGTGATATATATGAAAAAAATAGTAATTTTTGGCGGAGGATCTGGACTTTCTCAACTTTTAAAAGGATTAAAATTATTTCCAATAGACATAACGGCAGTCGTATCCGTATCTGATAATGGCGGTTCAACATTAAGACTAAGAAAAGATTTTAAAATACCAGCAGTTGGTGATATATCTAAAGTTATGCTAGCTATGAGTAACGCCGACGAAGATATTGTCAATTTAATGAATTATCGGTTTAAGCAATCTCGAACATTAGGTAATCATTCAGTAAAAAATTTATTACTAACAGCTTTATTAGAACAAAAAGGAAATTTTGCTGATGCTATTCCCGTTTTTTCCAAATTAATTGGATTAGAGGGAAAAATTTTACCCATAACAGAAGACAATGCACAGTTAGTGGCAATAACAGATGACGATAAAAAAGTTTATGGAGAAACAAGCATAACTAAAACTAAAAAAAATATTAAAAAAGTAATGTATAATCATAAAGTTGAAGCAAATCCTGATGTAATTAAAGCCATAAAAGAAGCAGATTTAATAGTATTTTCTTCTGGAAGCCTATTAACAAGCATTCTACCAAACATTATTATTGACACAGTGGCTAAAGCAATTAAAACAAGTCCCGCATCTAAAATTTATGTGTGTAATTTAGTAACTCAACCTGGAGAAACTGACAATTATCAAGTTAGTGATCATATAAAAGTATTAAATGAATATTTAGGAACTAATGCGGTAAATATAGTTTTAGCCAATAATTATCCCTTACCAAAGGATCTAATATACAAATATTCAGCTGAAGAACAGAAAAATCCTGTGTTTCTCGATGAAGATAACCTCAAAAAATTACATGTTCGTATTATCAAAGATAAAATGTACACTATTGAAGATGGATATTTAAGACATGACACTTTAAAAACAGCTTATTTAATATTTTCAATTTTAATGGAGAAGGAGTAAAATGACATATACCACTAAAGTAAAAGAAGAAATAGTAAAACAAAAAATAAATCATACCGAAAAAATATGTGAATTATCAGGCTTTTTAAGATTTGGAGCCATAATAAAAAATAATATCACTGTTACCCTTGAAAATGCCAGTATTACAAGAAGAATTTATAGCAATATAAAAGAATTGTTTAACATTCAACCTAAAATAATTATTCGTAATCAAAAAAGATTCCGTATCAAACAAATTTATATTTTAGAAATAAATGAAAAAGTCGAATATATTTTAAAATTTTTAAATATAATGGAAAATAACAAAAAAATTCTCCCTGAAGAATACTTCTTTTCTACTAAAGAGGAAAAAATTGCTTATTTAGAAGGAGTATTTCTAGCAACAGGAACAGTTAATGACCCAGCTTCAAGTGGATATCATTTAGAAATAGTGACCAACCTTAATCGTGAAGCAGTATTCTTAACAAATTTATTTAAAACTATAGATATTAACGCAAAACACTTAAAAAGGAATTCGAAATATATGGTATATATTAAAAATGCTGAAGTAATAAGTGAAATTATTCGTATGTTTAAAGCAACCAATAGTTATTTTTACTTTGAAGACATTAGAATATATCGTGATCATAAAAATATGGTTAATCGCCTTAACAACTGTGAAATAGCCAACCAAGAAAAAACCATCACAACAGGCTTAAAACAACTTGATGATATCAAATACTTAAAAGAAAATAATTTATATAGTTTGTTAGACGATAATACTAAAATTGTATTAGAATACCGCGAAAAATATCCTGAGACTTCTTTAAAAGAATTAGCGGATATTATT
>CANPXQ010000105.1 GCA_947586295.1 uncultured Bacilli bacterium | reverse complement strand
GATTATTTTAACAAGTTAAAATAATCTATAGTTGGTTTGTCGTGACTTTGTCACTTTTGTTTGACAAACCTACACTACTTCTGTTTAAAATAATTATTAATTATTCTTAAATTTAAAATATTTTTATTTTCTTCATAAAAACTAGGAGAAAATAATATTTCTTTTAAAGTTACATTATCTTTTATCATCTTTTTTTCTCTTACTTTCCCCCTCTTTATTTCTATTAAATAACTAAAAAAGGTAATTATTTCTATAATTATTAAAGGAATTAAAAGATAAGTAATTTCTTTTAATGATAATATATTAACTAATAATAAAGACATAAACATAGATAAACCAATTACCCACATTTTAAATTTTCCTATTTTATTAGCTTTAATTACCATATTACAACTATATTTATAAACATTTATTATAAATATTCCTACTTCTAAAATAATTACGATTAAAGCTATAGGCGTAATATTAAGAAAAATAATTAAATTAACAATATTAAAAATCTTATCACATACTCCATCAAACAAACTACCAAAAAAACTTGAACAGTTCATCTTCCGCGCTAAAAAACCATCTAAAAAGTCCGTTAAATAAGTTAATCCTATTATAAAAGCTGTAACTACAGATCCATAATTAAAATAAATTGGAATTATAAATAATGATATTATAAATCTTATTAAAGTTAAACTATTAACAATTATTAATTTAGTCTTTATATTCATTTATTCTCTCCATAAATAATAAGTTAAATCATAAGTAACTATATCATTATTTATGATTATATTAAAACCATTATCAAGATTATTTATTTTAAATAAATAATCTTGATAATTAAATTCCCAATTATCTTCTTCTATCTTTATTTTTTTTATAATATTATAAAGACTATTATAATCTAAAAATTCTCTAATTAAATTATCATATAAATCAAATATTTCTTTTTGTTCTTCGAAATTTATTTCATATACTAAATTATTTTCTATTTGATACTTTATTATTTTATCTTTTGTTTCTTTATAACCAATATCTATATTATTTAATACATAACCATTAAATATTATATAATCATCTAAAGTATTTATTTTATAAGTATAAGTATAATTTTTATTATTTAAATCTAGGATATTTTCTTTTATTTGTTCTTTTTCTACTTCTTTATTTTCAATTGGTTTATTACTTCCTATATTAATAAAAACAATATAAATAACACCTATAAAAACAAGCCATAGTAATAATTTTATCAATGATTTACCTTTTTCAGTTTGCCAAAATTCGTGATTCATATATTCCTCACTAGACCATTTAAATAACTTTTAATTGGCATTTGTTTTTTACCTATAGGTTTTATGATATCTAAATAAATAATACCATCCTTTACAATAATACCAAAACTATTTTTCGTTATTAAAACATCGCCTATAGGTAAAATATCTTTTTTTTCAAAATGGGCTTTTATTATTTTAAATTCATAATTAGGTAATTTTAAATAAGCTAAAGGACTAGGAGATAATGCTCTTATTTTATTAATTATATTTTCACCATTATCAGATATATCAATTACTTCATCATTTCTTTCAATCATTTTTGTATAAGTTGCTTTATTATTATCTTGTTTTATTCTTTCTATATTACCTGTTAAAATATTTTCTAAATTATTTTCTAATAATTTAGTTCCTAATATACTTAATTTATCGTGTAAGGTACCTAAATCATCTTCTTTATTTATTTTACATATACTTTGAGCAATAATATCTCCAGTATCCATTTGTTCATCCATATACATTAATGTTACACCGGTTTCCTCATCACCATTAAGTAGAGCATATTGCATAGGAGAAGATCCACGATATTTTGGTAATAAAGAAGCGTGGATATTTATAGAACCTTTTTTAGGAATATCTAATAACTTTGATGGTAATATTTGACCATAGGCACAAGTAACAATTAAATCAGGTTTTAAAGAAGCAATAATATCATAATCTTCTTTTATTTTTAAAGGTTGAAAAACTTTAATATTATTTTTTAAAGCTGTTTCTTTAACAGGACTCATTTTATATTCTTTTTTTCTTCCTACTTGTTTATCTATTTGAGTTACAACTAAAACAACATTAACTTTAGCGATTAACATTTCTAAAACAGGAACAGCAAAAGAAGGAGTACCCATAAATACAACTTTATAATCTTTCATTTTCATCACTAACTTAATTCTAACAAAAAATAAGGAAAAAGAAAACCTTTTCCTTATTCTAAAACTAATTTATAGGGGTTTGTTCTAGTTCCTTCACCTGAAGATAATACTACATCAGAGGAAATATAGAAGACTGGACGAATATAACTTCCACTATTAATATAAAATGTAAACAAATCTCCACTATTATGTATCTGAAATGCACCACCAGATAAATTTCGAGCTATAGTCCATTCATACCATTCATATCCCATAAATAACCAATTTGTTTTTGGTGTTAATATTCCTGGTTCATCATCGGCACCCGCTGCTAATGGTGAAATTTGTTCATTTTTAATATTTTTATACACACTCATTTCTGTTCCATACATAATATCACTGATATACATTAACCCTATTTCATCTTTATAAATTATATCTTTTTCGGTACAAGGTATTTTAGCATTATTATCCTCTTCTGTATAACAAACTTCATCGCCTATTTGGACTTTATTTTTACCAAGTTCATATTCATAAACTTCTTTAGCATTAGAAATATCTATACTTTTAGAATCTACTCCTCCTACTATCCAGTTATGTTCTGCTATCATACTTTTTAATTCTGGTAGGTTTGTTTCTAAGTAAGTATCAAAATAATATTCATTTAAATTTTCTTTATTTAAATTACTGTATCTCCACATATTTATATTATTGTTTTCTACTCCCTTGGCGCTATTCCAAGCATAATCACCATAATTCCAAGCATAATCACCATTATAGTCTTGAACATATGCTCCAGTATCTCCTAATTCTGTTGTTGTAGCAGCTGTTGCTTTTATTAATTTTGTTTCATATTTTCCTTCTTCATTTTTAAATGTTCCTATTATTCTATATAGTTTATCTT
>CANPXQ010000104.1 GCA_947586295.1 uncultured Bacilli bacterium | reverse complement strand
CATTGTACTATATATATATATATATCAATGACTTGTTTTTAGTTTAAAAAAACTTTACAAAAATGTGTCAAAAAAAAGAAAACAACTAATATTGTTTTCCAATATAAACTTTTGTAATTGCTTTTTTACCACAAACAACACAACAATTATCAACTTCTTCATCCTCTATTAAACATCTTGTTTTCATTGTCGTATCATCTTTTATTTTATTTTCACATTCTTCACTACCACACCAATTTATTTTAATAAAACCAGCTTTTTTTTGGGCAACATCTTTTAATTCTTCATAAGTATTAACCGAATAAATCATTTTATTTCGGCGTTCTAAAGCTTTATTAAACATATCTGTTTGCATTTGCTTTAATAGTTTTAAAATAGTATCTAAAGTATCTTTAAATGATACTTTTATTTTTTCTAAAGTATCTCTTCGGACAATTGTTACTTCTTTATTTTTAAAATCTCTTTCTCCTAATTCAATTCTTAAAGGATAACCTTTTACTTCCGCTTCAGCAAATTTAAAACCAGGAGTTTTATTACTTAAATCTACTTTATAAGTAATATTATTTTCTTTTAAAGTATTTTCTAATTCTTTTAAAGGTTCATCTACATTACCAATTGGTATAATAATAACTTTCCAAGGAGCAATTTTAGGGGGTAAAACTAATCCATTATCATCGCTATGAACCATAATTAATCCGCCAATCATCCTTGTTGTAACTCCCCAACTAGTTTGATAAGGATATTCTAAAATGTTATCTTTATTTAAAAATAAAATATCAAAAGCTTTAGTAAAATGAGTACCAAAATAATGACTAGTTCCATTTTGTAAAGCATAACCATCATACATCATTGCTTCAATAGTATAAGTTTCTTCCGCTCCTGCAAATTTTTCTTTATTGGTTTTTTTCCCGGTTATAACAGGTATTGCTAAATATTCTTCTTGAAATTTTTTATAAATATCGAGCATTTGTAAAGTTTCTTTTCGAGCTTCTTCTTCCGTTGTATGCATTGTATGTCCTTCTTGCCATAATATTTCTCTACTTCTTAAAAATGGTCTCGTTGTTTTTTCCCATCTTACAATTGTACACCATTGATTATATAATAATGGTAAATCGCGATAAGACTTAATTATCTTTTTAAAGTGTTCACAAAATAAAACTTCACTTGTCGGTCTAATACATAAACGTTCATCAAGTTTTTCATTTCCCCCATAAGTTACCCAAGCAACTTCTGGAGCAAACCCTTTAACATGCTCTTTTTCCTTATTTAATAAGCTTTCGGGAATAAACATTGGCATTTGCACATTTTCGTGATTTGTTTCTTTAAATTTTTGATCTAATACCTTAACCATTTCTTCCCAAATAGCGTATCCTAAAGGCCTAATAATCATACTTCCTTTAACCGATGAATAATCAACTAAATCAGCTTTTTGACATACATCGGTATACCACTGAGCAAAATCTACATCACGATTTGTAATATCTTTATTCATTATTAAGCCTCCGTTTCATCAAATTCTTTTAATTCATTATCCATAGTTAATATTTCATTTACTTTTTTCGTTGCATTATTTAATTTTTCACTACAAAACTTAACTAATTGCATAGCTTCAGTATATTTATTAATTGCCTCATCTAATTCGACTTCGCCACTTTCTAATTCTTTCACAATTTGTTCTAATTCATTTAAGGCATTTTCAAAAGATTTTTCCATATTTCCTCCTTTACTTCTTTTTCCGGACTCTTCTTAAAGAAATGTCTAGCCAAATATCCGGATCCATTTCTTTATGTTCCGTATTTAAAACATTTAACATTATAATTTCTAATTCTTCTTTTTCTTTTAATATTTCATTATAGTGATCTAAATTAATATTTTGTAATCTTTTATTATTTATTAATTTATGATTTATTTCTTCTTTTTCTTTCTTTAATTCTTCTAACAATTCGCTATCTTGTTCCGGTAATAACTCTTTTTCTTCTTCAAAATTAAATGATAATAATTGTTTTACTAAAAGACAGAAGAAAAAACTTGTCGATAAAGAAAATAAAAATATTTGCATTAGACTATATACTAAAAAAGCATCATATAATAAACTAAAAGAAAAAGCTAAAGAAATTAAAATTAATAAGTTATTGATTATACTAACAAATATTTTTTTTCTTTTATTTTTCTTATGTGTTTTATTATATTCTTCTATTATAGCATTAGCATTTTCTAAACTATTAACTTCAGCATCTATTTTAAAAGAAATAGCTATTAACTCTTTTTTTAAATTATTCTCTTCTATGTCTAATTGTTCTTTTTGATCCCTATTAGCTACATATTTTTTAGAGAGTACTTGAAACTTATTTTGATATTCTTGCCAATATTTTTCTAAATTCATTTTTTTATCTCCTCTACTTTAGCGAATACTTCACCTTCATATAACTTTATATTTATTTTATCATTTATTTTAAGATCTTGACTACTTTTTATAACTTTTTTATTTACTTTAACTACTGAATACCCTTTTTCTAAGATATTTAAAGGATTTAAAAGTTTTAAAGTATTAACCATTAAATCAAACTGATTCTTCTTTTTTTCCAATAAATTATAAGGATTTTTTAAAATATAAGAACTTTTGATTTTTTCCCATTTAACTTGTTTAGCATTAATAATTTTTTCCATTCCTTTATTTAAATTATCTACCAATATATTAAATTTTTGCATCTTTACTTCATAAATAGCCATAGGATTTTTTAAAACAAAGTTATTTTTAAAATTTCTTAAAGTAATAAATTTAGTATTAATCATACTTTTAATATTTTTATTTAATCTTATTTTATAATTATCGATTAAATTATTAATATCTAAAATAGTCGGGACAGCCATTTCGGCAGCGCCCGTAGGAGTTGGAGCACGTAAATCAGCGACAAAATCGGCTATAGTCCAATCTATTTCGTGACCTACCGCTGAGATTATAGGAGTTTTACATTCATAGATAGCGCGGGCTACTATTTCTTCATTAAACGCCCAAAGATCTTCAATAGAACCACCACCGCGACCAACAATAATAGTATCAACGCCAAATTCATCAGCCCGTTTAATTTGAGTAACTATACTTTCGGCCGCTTCTTTAC
>CANPXQ010000103.1 GCA_947586295.1 uncultured Bacilli bacterium | reverse complement strand
ACTGGTATATCTTTAAATGATCAAGATTATATGACTATTTTGTTATCGCATTTAAAAGAATTGACTAAAAATATGACGGTAGCTATAACTGAAGCATCTCATGAAAAATTATACAAAGATTATAAAAAAATGTATGATGCTCTAGCTGATGCGCAAAGAAAAAGTTATGAATTAATGTTTTATTTAGGTTGGTATAGTTTAGAAAAAGCAACTGATACTAAAATAGATAATTTAAAAAGTGAATTACAAACCCAAATAAAAAATTTAGAAAATTAAAAAGGAAGACTTCTTCCTTTTTAATATTGAACATTTTCCAGTAAGCTATCAATTTCTGATTGATAATCTCTAGTCCCTGCAATAAATATTAACGTATTTTTAACTCTTGATATAACTATATATTCATTATCTGATACTGCAACTATTTTTGAAATTACTGCACTAGTTGATTCTTGGTTATTAGAATCACTTGTTATATAATTAGAAATACTATCTTTATATTTTTTATATATTTTTTTAGCATCACTTTCATTATTAAATTCATAATATTCTACTTTAAATGGGACATCCTCTTTAGATGCTACTAAATATGTATCAGCTTCATATTTAGCTTTTTCAGTATCACTTATAGTATAACCTAAAGCTCCAAAATGCTCTTTAAAATCTTTTGGCTCTAATAAATTATAAAAACCACAACCAACAGTAATTACACATACTATTATTATTAATAAAATTCCAAATATAACGCTTTTTTTATTCTTCATTTTTATCATCCTTTTGCTTTTCTTTAAATAAATACATAATTTTTTCAAATTCATCGTTACTATCTAATTTTATAACATATTCACCATCATCTTTTTTGATAACTTTTCTGATAACTACGTCATTCTCATCTTCTTTATTTACTAAAAATAAATATTTACTATCTTCGTTTATTAAAGTATCTATTATAAAATAGTCTTTATTATTTTCTAAAGTTAAGATATCTAAATTAATCATTATCTGCCACCTAGTTTCTTTTCATCTTGAACTAAATCATTAATTGTATTTTTATTAGATTTATATAATTCTTTCCCTAGTTCTTCATATTTTTCCATCATTTCTTGTAAAATAACTTTTGATTCTTTACTTAATTCATCATATGATCCAACTTCCATATATTCATTTACAACATCCATACATTTTTGATATTCAGGTAAAAAATGAATTATATCTCCTCTTTCAGTTAGCATATTTAAAACATAACCTAAAAATGATTGATTAGCAATTTTAGTATATAAAAAAGAAAACGCTTCATCATTAGCCATATAATTTTGCATAAAATTCCATGTTTTATTAAAATTATCTAATCTATTATTATTCATACTATAATATGTATCATATACAACTACATCAAAAAGATTGGGATCTTTAATACAAACATTTAAAATATCATTAGCTATTCCTTCATATAATGATATATAATTTCCTTCTGAATCAAATGTAGGCATACTATTTTGAGCTAAAATAGTTGCTTCATTACTATAATCATCACTAGCAAGTTGACCTATTTTTATAGAAGTACTTTCTTTTAATTTATCATAACTATTATTATATCTAAGAGCAAAAGCGGAAGCAATTGTAACAGTAGCTACAAGACCAGCAATTATTCTTTTTAATTTTTCTTTACTTATCAATTCTTTTTTAGTTTTTAATTTTATTTCTATAATTTGTTCATTAGGATTTCTAACACTTTTATTTCTAGCTACTATTAGCTTTCCTTTATTAATTATAATATTATCATAGTGACCATTTAAAATATAATCTTTAGTAGAAAAATTTTGAACTTTTGGTAATTTTAACATTAAGTATTTAGCTATCTCCATCGCTTCTTCTAAAGAATACATTTTACCAAAATATTTATAAATATAATTTTCAGCTATTTCACGACACTCACTATTTAAATTGACTGTATCAAATAATTCTTTTTCTGATAATGACATTAAAAATCACCTACCAACCTATTATTAATATACTATTTAAAATACAGTAAAACAATAATTACTTACGAGTAATTGACATTTTATTTACTCGATATTCAATTTTTTAGTAGCAATTTTGCTTAAAATATAAGCTATTACTAGCATGATCAGAATTACAATTAATATTCTAGGATTTTTTAGACTTTCAATTAAACTAGTACCAATAAATCCCCAGAAAAATACTAATGATACTTTACCTATTAAGATAGCTATAGCAAACTTTTTGAATTTTACTTCCGATAAAGAAGCTGCTATATTAATTAAAAAAGCCGGAGTAAAGGGAATAGCAATTAATAATACTAAATTAGATAATGATATTTTATCTATTTTTTTCATCAAATTATCAAACTTTTCTATTTTTCTTATTTTTTTAGTAAAGAATTTCTTTAAAAAAGTTCGACATAAATAAAACATAGCAAAGCATCCTAAACATGTTAAAATATAAGATATTATAAATCCTATAACATAACCATATGCAATAAAAACAATAGTTATAAAAACAAATAAAGGTAAAGCAGGAATTAAAGACTCGCAAAATATTAATAAACAAGCTAAAATAGGACCCCAAAATACCGAATTATTTACCACGTCCATAATTATATTATATAAATTATTAAAAAAATCCATCATAATTACCACACAATTATTATAATATAATTATGGATAAATATCACGAATTTATTACATATGTGACATTATAACCGTAAAATGATAATATTCTAGCAGCTTGTTTACTTTTATGTCCTTTATCACAGATAAGATAGTATTTTTTATTTTTATCTAATAATGTTTTATGATTCATTAATAATTTATCATAATATATATTAATACTATTTGGATTATGGCCTTCTTTATAACTAATCGGATCTCTTACATCTATTAAAATTCCCATATACGGCATATATTCATTTTCTGTAATACTTTTCATTATATATTCACCATTATAATTTATGTAATTTTAAAAAATACGCATAATAAAAAAGTAATAAGTATGCTTTAATTACAATTTTTTCTTTAAATTCTCAATAGTTTTTACAGTAAGTCCAGTTGCTTTTTCAATTGTCTTAATAGGCATTTTCATTTTTAATAAATTAATAGCAATTTCATTATTTCTTGTTGCTATGCCTTTTGTTATGCCTTCATTAATACCTTCATCCCTTGCTTCATGTATTTCTGATCTTCTTA
>CANPXQ010000102.1 GCA_947586295.1 uncultured Bacilli bacterium | reverse complement strand
TATTATTGGCTTAGTATCCGCAATGTTTGCGAAAAAAGAAGGAGCCAGTTATGTAGCGGTATCCGAAACTAATGCGGCGCGTGGGGAAAAAGCGGTAGCTTTAAATGTTTGCGATGAATGGTTTGATGCTCTAGATAAAGATGCTTTAAATAATTTAATGAAGGCATCGGATGGTGGTTTTGATGTCGTTATTGAATGTGTGGGAAACGGCCCAGCGGTAACGAGTGCTTTAATGGCTTGTAAAGTGGGCGGTAAAGTTGTTTTAGTTGGGGTATCTTTAGATGCTATAAGCGTTCCTTTAACAATTGCCGTAATGCACGAATTAAAATTATATGGTGCTATAGCTTATACGAAAGAAGAATTTGCTACAGTCATTGATGCGATAGCCCAAAAAGATATTGATGTCTTAAAATTTGTCGATAAAACAGTTAGTTTAGAAGAAGTTCAAAGTGCTTATGAAGAATTAACTTCGGGTAATAGTAGTACCATTAAAATTTTAGTTGATCCTAAAAAATAATAGTTTATACTATTATTTTTTAGTAAATTGACATAATTTTTAAGACTTTAATAATTAAAATAATTAAAATTATGGTATTCTATTATAAAGGGTGTGATAGTGTGTTTATTGGAGAAGAACCGATTCATATTGCTGCTGGGGCGGATATTGCCGAAATAGTTGTTTTTCCTGGAGATCCTTTAAGGGCTAAATATATTGCCCAAAATTTTTTAGAAAATGCGACTTTAGTTACTAATATTCGGAATATGAGTGGCTATACCGGAATGTATAAAGGAAAAAAAGTAACGGTAATGGGTAGCGGAATGGGTATGCCTAGCGCTAGTATTTATACGTTTGAATTAATCCATTATTTTAATGTGAAAAAAATAATTCGGATTGGTACTTGTGGGGCAGTTAATCCTAATATTGAAATTGGTGATATATTATTATCTAGTAAAGTATATAGTGAATCTAATTTTGCTTATACTTACAATAATTATCCAAAATATGTTGTTAATGCTAATGAATTTTTAAATGAAATATTATTAAAAATCGCGGCAGCGAAAAATATTAAATTACATTTAGGAATGCTTACGACAATGGATGTTTTTGGTCCTTATATTGATTATGAACGAGTTTTAAAAAGAATTCCTAAAGAATATGATATATTAGGCGAAGAAATGGAAGCTTTTGGAATCATTCACGTAGCGAATAGTTTAGGAGTGGAAGCTACTTGTATGGCTACCGTAGTTGATAGTAAATATTCTAAAGTAGTACTAACTCCTGAAGAGCGAGAAACAACTTTAAATGATATGATTACTTTAGCTTTAGAAGCCATTATTAAGTGAGGTCAATATGAAAGAAGAAATATTTCGTGCATATGATATACGAGGTAAATATCCTACAGATATAAACGAAGAAATAGCTTATACTTTAGGTAAAAGTTATGGTTCTTACTTGCAAGAAAAATATCAAACAGATAGATGTATTATTTCGCGCGATAATCGTTTAAGTAGTGAAGCTTTATGTCAAAATTTTATTAAAGGTTTAAATAGTACGGGATGTAATGTTATTGATTATGGGCAAACAACTACGCCAATGAATTATTATGCCCGTTATTTAAATCAATTACCAGGCGTAATGGTAACCGCTAGTCATAATCCTAAAGATGATAATGGTTTTAAAATTTCTTTCTTAAAAAATATAAATGTTAATGCCCGGGGCGAAGATATCATAGATTTTAAAAATTATACTTTTCAAGGTAAATTTTTAAAAGGAGAAGGTAAATGCGAACATCAAGTTATATTTGATAAATATTTAGAGTATTTGAAATATTCTATTAAAATGGGCGGAAGAAAAAGAAAAGTAATTTTTGATTGTGGTAATGGGATAACAGGTTTATATGCCCGAAAAGTCTTTAGTAATTTCTTTATGGATTTTGAAATTATTAATGAAGTTAGTGATGGTAATTTCCCTAATCATCATCCTGATCCAGCGGTTGCCGAAAATATGAAAAGTCTTCAAGAAGCAGTTATTAAAAATAAAGCTGATATTGGAATAGCTTTTGATGGCGATGGTGATCGAATTGGTTTTGTTTTAGATACAGGGGCTTTAATGCCTATTGAAGATTATATGATCTTAATGATTAGAAGTATGTTTAATGATGTGGCTAATAAAACCTTTTTATACGATATAAAATGTAGTAAAAGTATTGAAGATGAAATCCTTCGCTTAGGAGGCAAAGGATTATGTTATAAAACGGGGGCTAGTTATACAGAATATAAAGTATTAGAAGATAATCTTCCTTTTGGGGGCGAATATTCTGGCCATATATTCTTTAGAGATAGAACTAATGATGTAGCTTCCGCTTTCTATGCCGCTTTAAGAATTATTGAGCTATTAAGTAAAACAAATGAAAAGTTAAGTAATTTAACTAAAGATATTCCTAAATACTTTATAACTCCGGAAATTAAAATACCTACTACGGAAGATAAAAAAGAAATAATTATTAAAGCCGTTAAGGATTATTGTCAAAAAGGACAATTTCCCATTAATGATATTGATGGTGTAAGAGTTAATTTTACCAATGGTTGGGCTTTGGTTAGGGCAAGTAATACAGGAGCAAATATTATTTTTCGAGCCGAAGCGGAAAGCCAAGAAGGATTAGATATTTTACAAAATATCTTTCTACCAATAATTAATGAAGCTAATAAATAACTTTATATAATTTGTAAAGATAGACCGTTAACAAAGTAAAAATTTATTTTTCTCATCTAGTTTATTCATCAATCATAATAATTATTGTAATATTAAATAAATTGTTGTATATTATAAGTAGTGTTACCAGTTAGGTAACGCTTACTTGGATATAGACGCTACACCTTTATCAAAAGATATTGGTTAGCGTCATTTTTTAAACTAATCGCATAATAATAAGGATTAGTAAAATTATTATTACTAAAAAGAAAAGCTTCTTTATTCATAGCCATCACCCACCTTTTTGTAAAAAATCTTAGTGAGTACAAAACCCCCTGAAGAGTCAGCGAAAGCTGGCTCGTTTTTGTGTATTTTAATTTATAATAGTTTAATTAAGATCTACTAATATTTAAAAAAGTTTATATTAGTTTATAAAAAAACTATAATTTTGGTAGTTGAAACAAAACTTAATTTACCACAATCGATTGACTTTTGTGGTAAAATAGGTTATAGTTATATCAAGAGGTGATTGTCTTGA
>CANPXQ010000101.1 GCA_947586295.1 uncultured Bacilli bacterium | reverse complement strand
ACCAATATGTCATCTATGTTTAACAGTACTAAATTAACAGAATTAGATTTAAGCGGATGGAATACTTCAAGTGTAACTAATATGTATGGTATGTTTTATGGTACAAGTACACTAACAACAGTGGGAGATATAAGTAACTGGAATACCTCAAAAGTAGAAAAAATGGGTAGTATGTTTTTTAATGCAGAAGCTTTAACTCAATTAGATTTAAGTAGCTGGGATACTCATAGTGTAACTGATATGTCAGATATGTTTAATGGTGCAAGATCCTTAACAACAATAGGAGATATAAGTGGATGGGATACATCAAAAGTAGAAAATATGTCAGATATGTTTGATGGTGCAAGATCTTTAACAACAGTAGGAGATATAAGTAACTGGGATACTCATAGTGTAACCGATATGTCAGGTATGTTTTATGGTGCCGATAGTTCTATAATACCAGATATAAGTAATTGGAATACCGCAAATGTTAAAGATATGTCATATTTATTTAGTTGGACAACATATAATTATGATGTAAGCAAAATAGATACCCATAATGTAACGAATATGTCAGAGATGTTTTCTGTTTATGAAGGAACAAAAATATTAGGTATAGAAAACTTGGATACCTCAAGTGTAACAGATATGTCAGATATGTTTAGACAAATTAAATTAGAAAGTTTAGATTTAAGCAATTGGGATACCTCAAAAGTAGAAAATATGTCAAAGATGTTTCGAAGTGCAAGTGGATTAACTGAATTAAATTTAAGCACTTGGGATACTCATAATGTAACTGATATGTCAGAGATGTTCCAGTATACATATAAATTAACCTCTATAGATATGACTAATGCTACATTTAGACAATTAGAAAAATATGATAATATGTTTAGTAATACTAATTCAGAATTAAAAGTAACTATAAATAAAGATGAGTTAAGCTGGTTTACTGATAATGGTGTATTAACAATAGAACATTTGAATTATTAACAATAGATTATTTAGATCTATTAGGAATATAAAAATGCGAGATTAGATTAAATTTCTCGCATTTTTTCTTGGTCTTTAAAAGGATCTTTTTTATCAATTCGATCAACAAAGAGTATACCATTTAAATGATCTATTTCGTGTTGAAAGGCAACTGCTAGTTCTTCTCTAACTCTAAGTGTTTTGGTATTACCTTGAAAATCATTATATTGAATAGTTACTCTTGCACTACGAGGAACAATACCTTCAACATCTCTATTAACACTTAGGCAACCTTCACCTTCACCTACATAAATTAATTCTTCACTTTGAGAAATAATTTTAGGATTTATTATTGTATATTCTGAAAATGTTTTATCTTCATTTTCATTAGCGATAACAAATATTCTTTTAGGTATTCCTAATTGAATAAAAGCTAAACCCATTCCGGCTCTTAAATTATATTTTTCCGCTATTTTTTCATCTTGACTATATTTTAAATATTTAATCATTTCACTACATAATTTAATAGTATCTTTATCCATTGGAAAACTTACTTCTTTACTTATTGTTCGAAGTATTTTATGTTTTTCATCTAATATTTTTAATTTTGGTATATTCATAATTACCACCGCTATAAAATTCTACCATAAAATCCTTAAAAATGCAAAAAAATAAAGGAAAATTGCGTTTTCCTTTAATTAATTTATTCCTTAGTTGTTGAAGTTATTGTTATTATTTCCAAACCATCCAGCACCTAAGATAATTACTAATAATATGAATAGAACAATCCATAAGGCAGCTCCAGCACCATATCCACTTGTATAGCCGGCATAAGATCCACCACCACAAGGAGTTGCTTGATAGCCACCATAGCCGCCGCCATAGTAGCCATTATTTCCATAATAATACATATATTATACCTCCTTTATGTATCTAATATAATTTACTCTAAATAGTCAACTTTTGACATTAAAAATACCTAATTTTTGAAAAAAGTTTTATTTTTTAATTTAATAATGTTAAAATTTAGATAAGGAGATAATGCTTATGCGTAAATTATTCGGAAAATTAGATTTACCTCTTCTTTTTTTAATGATAATTTATAGCATATTAGGCTTAATAATGATATATTCGGCTAGTAGTGTATCCGCAGTTATAACTTACGATACTACACCATATCATTTTTTTATTAGGCAAGCTATATTTTTAGCTGTATCTTTTTTAATTGGTTTTTTAATTATTTTAAGATTACCAACTAGAAGTTATAAACATTTAGCTTATTTTGGTGTTCTTGCTATATTAATAGCCTTACCCTTATTATTTGTTCAAGGAAAAGTTACAAGTGGGGCAATTAGTTGGTTTGAAATAGGTCCTTTTAAATTACAACCTAGTGAATTTGCTAAAACAGTTTTAATTATATTTGCTGCCGTATTTTATCAAACTTTACAAAATAAAAAAATTAAAAATATTTATGCTTATTTTATTCCCTTGGGGGTTGGGGCAATTATTGCGGGATTAGTATTAATGCAACCAGATTTAGGTAGTGCCGCAATAATTGGCGGTATAATATTTTTAATTTTTATAAGTATACCTGCTGTTCAAAGTAATATGATTCGCGTTATTAAAATCTTTGTTATTGCTATTGTTCTTGCTGTAATTGTTTTTTTGTATTCAGGAGAATCTTTTTTAAATAGTATGCAAATGAGTCGTTTAACTTTTCAAAAACCTTGTACTAGATATCAAGATCCTACCGGTTATCAAGTATGTAATGGTTTTATTGCAATTCATAATGGGGGATTATTGGGAGTTGGTTTAGGTAATAGTACACAAAAATATTTATATTTACCGGAAAGTCATACAGATTTTATTTTCCCAATTATTGTTGAAGAATTAGGTTTAATAGTAGGTATATTAATTATTTTAGGTTATGGTTATATGTTATATCGCATTTATCGAATCGCTAAAAATAGTGAAACTTTAAGATGTAGTATTCTCGCTTATGGAACATTTTGGTATTTAACTTTGCATATTTTAATTAATTTATTAGGTGTTTTAGCTTTAATTCCTTTAACTGGAGTACCACTTCCTTTACTTAGTTATGGGGGAAGTTTTACAATGAATGCTATATTTATGTTATTTATTGTTGAAAGAGTTAATATTGAAAATAAAATAAATAAAACTAATCGCGAAATTAAAGCTTTATAAATTAAATATTATTACCTTAACTAAATTTAGAATAATTGTAGGTTTGTCAAACAAAAGTGACAGAGTCACGACAAACCAACGATAGATTATTTTAACTTGTTAAAATAATC
>CANPXQ010000100.1 GCA_947586295.1 uncultured Bacilli bacterium | reverse complement strand
AATCAATCATAACTTGGGTTCCTGACTTTTAGTGGCAAATTGGAATATTGTCACACTTCTATGTAAAATGCACACTACTGCAATCGTATTTATGGAATTGACTTTTTTTAATGCTTAGTGTATTCTTATAATAGGTGATAATATGAACGATACATATAAAACATTAAATGAAGAAGCTATTTTAGCTCTTACGACTATGGATAATAATTTAACTATAGCAAATATGTTGAAAAAAAATAGTTATGAAAATGATGATACAATTAAAAGCTATGAAGCAGCTCGAGAGTTAACAGAAACATATTTTTTAAATCTTGATGGAAAAAATATTAATCCTAATGGCAAAGAATATGAAAAGAATCTTTTTTGTTCGTTCTTATTATGGCCAAACGATAATGACTTTTTAGAACAATTTGCTGATTTTAAAGCTAATTTAAATAGTAAAAATATTACTAATAATAAGTTTTATGAATTATTCTTTTTAAGATATGATGCTTATAAAAAGGCTGTTTTAGAAGAATCTTTAAAACATAAAAATTATATTGCAGCGATTAAAGATGCGCAAGATATAATGAATAATGTTAATTTATGTCATACTTATTTAAATTTAAAACCGCTTAATAATGAAGATTTAAACCTCGCTATTTCTTATTTAATATGGCCTAATGATAATGATATGTCAATGATTGAAGAAGCTAAGCTTTATTATGAAAAAAGGAAGGAACATATTAATAACGGTAATAAAGAGTTTAAAATTGATAGTATCTATAGCTTATTAAATAAACCAAATGAAATAGATAATAAAGATAATATTGAAATTGCTTCTAGTAGAATTCAAAATTTAATAGATGAAATAAAGGAAAAAGATAAATCTTTAAAAGAAGAAATTAAAAGATTAAATTCTATTATAAAAGATTTAGAAGGGGAACTATTAAATTATGAAAAACAAAATAGTACCTTATTCGCTGAAAATATTGATTTAAAAAATAAATTAAATAAAAATAATCAAGAACTAGAAGCATCCCAACAACTTATAGCAAGTATTTATGAAAATTTAAGACTTACTGTAAATGAAGAAATAATAAAAAATAAATAAAGTCATTATTGACTTTTTTTCTTTACAAAAAGAAGAAAAAACTTTATAATAACTTGTATGTTTGGAGGGAAGAAAATGATAAACAGCATACCTGTATTTTTACTAAAAAAATTAATTATTCTTCCGAACCAAGAAATCAAATTAGAGCTTAATAATAAGTTAAGTAAAATAATAATAAAAAAAGCTATAACGGAATATAATAATGAAGTTTTAGTGGCTTCTCCAATTGATCAAATGGAAGAAGAACCTAGTACGGATGATTTACCTAAAGTAGGCGTAATAGCGAAAATTAAAAAACAAATTGTTTTAAATAATGGTAATATTCGAATTAATCTAAAAGGATTAAGAAGAGTTGTTATAAATAAATACTATGTAGCTAAATGGAATAATGAAGTAATAATGAGTAAATGTATGGCTATAGAGTTACCTAAGTTTTTACCTGAAGAAGAAAATGCCTTAAAAAGAAAGTTAATTGCGACTTTAAAAGAATATATCGATAGTTCTAATAATATTTCCAATAGTATTTTATCAACTGTTGATAAAGCTCGTAATTTAGATAATTTAACAGATATAATCGCGGCTTTTTTACCATTTAATTTTGAAAAGAAATGCTATTATATGCAAAATTATAATCCATTAAATAGAGCAATGGATTTAATTAAAGATTTATTAGAAGAAAAAGCGATTACGAAATTAGATATCTTAATTGATGAAAAAGTTCAAGATATATTAGAAGAAAACCAAAAAGAATTTTTATTAAAAGAAAAAATTAAAGCTATTAAGAAAGAATTAGGAGAAAAAACTGTTCAAGAAATTGATAAAGAACGGTTTATGAGGAAATTAAATTTATTAAAAATAAATACCGTAACTAAAAATAAAATTAAAGAAGAAATTGAAAAAATGGCTTTAATGCCAGATGCTTCTCCTGAATTGCCAATTATTCGTAATTATATTGATTGGGTTTTAAGCCTACCTTGGAATAAAGAATCTAAAGATTATACCAATCCTGGAGAAGTCAAAAAAATGCTTAATAATAGCCATTATGGTTTAAATAAAATAAAAGAAGTAATAATAGATTACGTCTCTGTAAAAAATATTAAGAAAAATATTAAACCGCCTATTATTTGCTTAGTAGGTCCTCCAGGAGTAGGGAAAACCAGCATAGCGATGGCTATTAGCCAAGCTTTAAATCGGAAGTTTTTAAAAATAAGTGTTGGAGGACTTAATGATTCGGTTGAATTAATTGGTAATCGGCGTACTTATTTAGGAGCTAATCCTGGTAAAATTATTCAAGGATTAAAAAAATGTGGAACTAAAAATCCAGTCATTTTAATAGATGAAATAGATAAGATGACTAATAATTATCATACGGATCCGGCAAGTACTTTATTAGAAATAATCGATCCAATTCAAAATTCTTATTTTACCGATAATTATATCGAAGAACCTTTTGATTTAAGTAATGTCTTTTTTATTTTAACAGCTAATGATATTCAAAAAATACCTATTACGATTTTAGACCGGGTAACTTTAATTAATTTAAATAGTTATACTATTTTTGATAAAATAGATATTGCCACTAATTATTTATTACCAAAGATATATAATAAATATAATATTGATAAAATAAATGTTTCTAAAGAAATATTATATAAAATAATAAATGAATATACTTATGAAGCGGGATGTCGTGAATTAGAACGGATATTAGATAAAATAATTAAAAAATTAATTATTAATAAAAAGAATAAAATAACAATAGCTGATTTAAATAATTATTTAGGTATCCCCGAATATAATCAAAATAATTTATTAAATATCCATAATGTAGGAACTGTTAATTTATTAGGAGTCAATAATTATGGTGGGTTTATTGAAAAACTAGAATGTGTGATTACAGATGGTAATGGTAAAATTACGATTACGGGTAGTGTTGGAAAAGTTTTAGAAGAAAGTATTTATGTTGTATTAACTTATTTAAAGAATAATTATAAACTTATCTTAGATAAGAAAAATATTCATTTTCATTTTTTAGAAGCCATTATTTTAAAAGATGGCCCCAGTGCTGGTATCGCTATTGCTATGGCTATATTAAGTAATTATAAAAAAGAATTAATCGCTGATGATATAGCTTTTACAGGGGAAATTTCCTTAAATGGTAATATCTTAGGAATAGGTGCTTTAAAAGAAAAATTAATCGCG
>CANPXQ010000099.1 GCA_947586295.1 uncultured Bacilli bacterium | reverse complement strand
CGATGGTTTAGCGATTTTTGGTAATGGTTCCTGGGTGAGTGATTATGGTACTTATTTTGCAGCCACTAACAAATTTGTTCAAAAAGATGAACAATGGAGTATGCCGGAGGGGTATATCAGCAATATGAATAGAGTTGTAAATAATAAAATTAATATGAGTAAATTGATTATTACGAAAGATTATTATAAATATTTATAAGGAGGCTAAGATATGTGCGGCATAGTAGGATTCATTGATAAAACAAAAAATAAAAAAAATATTATTCGCCGAATGAATAGAAAAATAGCTCATCGGGGTCCGGATGGTGAAGGTTACTTTCTTTTTAATGATGTTGCTTTAGCACATCGTCGGCTTTCGATAATTGATTTAACTACGGGAGATCAACCAATATTTAATGAAGACGAATCAATAGTAGTAATATTTAATGGGGAAATATATAATTATATTGAATTAAAAGAAGAATTAAAAAAAGATCATCATATTTTTAAAACTAAAAGTGATACAGAAGTTTTAGTTCACGGTTATGAAAAATGGGGTAGGGATTTACCAAAACATTTAAGAGGAATGTTTGCTTTTGCCATTTATGATAAAAATAATGATACTTTATTTTTAGCTCGAGATAATTTTGGAATAAAACCGTTATATTATACTTTAATGAATGAAACATTTATGTTTGCTAGTGAAATTAAAGCTTTTTTAGCGCATCCAAAATTTGTTAAAGAATTAAATGAAGAATTAATAAAACCTTACTTAGAATTTAGCTTTACTCCGACGACTGAAACTTTTTTTAAAGGAGTATATCGGTTAGATGCGGGTTGTAGTTTAACATACCATAAAGGACAAATAGATATAAAAAGGTATTATAAAAAAGAATTTAAAGAGGATGATATATCTTATATAGAAGCTGTTGATAAAATAGCGAACGTTATGCAAGAAAGTGTTAATAGGCATTTAATAAGTGATGTTGAAGTTGGGGCTTTTTTATCCAGCGGGATTGATTCATCTTATATCGTATCATTAGCTCGTCCCAATAAAACTTATACAGTTGGTTATAAAAATGAAAAGTACAATGAAATATTATATGCCCAAGACTTATCGCAACAATTAAATATTCATAATACATCTAAAATAATAACTAAAAAAGAATATATGGAAGCCCTTCCTAAAATTATGTATCATTTAGATGAACCAACTAGTGATCCGGCAGCCGTAGCTTTATATTTTGTCGCGAGGCTAGCGAGTAAAGATGTGAAGGTTGTTCTATCAGGGGAAGGAGCCGATGAATTTTTTGGGGGTTATAATATTTATCGTCAAGATGTTGATATGGGATGGTATAATAAAATACCTTATTTTATCCGTCATCTAATTGCCTTATTTTGTCGATTGCTTCCAGAAGTTAGAGGGATAAATTTTTTAATTAGGCGAGGCGAAAAATTAGAAAATTCTTATATAGGTGTTAATCGCGTCTTTCAACAAAAAGAATGTCAAAAAGTTTTATTGAAAAAAAGTAAAATTAAAGATAAAGATATAACGTTAAATACCTACAATGATTATAAAAATGCTAGTGATATTGTAAAAATGCAAGCAATAGATATTGATTTTTGGTTAATGAAAGATATTTTGCTCAAAGCTGACAAAATGACAATGGCTTCCTCTATTGAAGGTAGAGTTCCTTTTATAGATAAAGAAGTATTTAAGGTGGCCTCTAGTTTACCAATTAATTATAAGGTAACTAAAGAAAACACTAAGGTGGCTTTAAGAGATGCTGCTAAAAGGGTAATTCCTACTATGGCATATAAAAAGAAAAAGTTAGGATTTCCAGTACCTGTAAGAGATTGGATGCACGAAAGAGATTTTTATGTAATGATTAAAAGAGCTTTTAAAAGTCGTTATGCTAAAAAGTTTTTTAATGAAAAATATATTTTAAAATTATTAGATGATCATTTTACGGGTCGAAAAGATAATTATCGTAAAATTTGGACAATTTATTGTTTTCTAGTTTGGTATAAAGTATATTTTATTGACGATGTATCTTAATCGTCTTTTTCTTTTGTTCTATTATATAATTTGATATAATATATAATGAAAGAAGCTGATTTTATGTTGTTATATATCATAATAACTTTATTAGGAATTAATATTGTTATGTTAATAATTTTATTAGTAAGAAAAAATAATAATAATGATTTAACCGAAAGACTTGGTCATTTTGAAGCTAATATAAATAAAGAAATTGGTAATTTTAAGTTTGATTTCTCTAAAGAATTACTAAAAGATTTTGAAACTTTGAGTGAAAAAATAGAAAGAAAATTAATGAATATAAACGATATAGTAAATGAAAGATTAGATAAAAATTTTGAGAAAAGTAATAAAACTTTTATGGATGTTTTACAAAGATTAACAAAAATTGATGAAGCTCAAAAAAAGATCGATAGTTTAAATAGCGAAATTGTTTCTTTACAAAGCGTATTAACCGATAAAAAAACTCGGGGTACTTTTGGTGAAGTAAATTTAGAATATATTTTAAATAATGCTTTTGGATCTCGAAGTAGCGGTATTTATGATATTCAACATAAATTCCATAATGGTTGTATTGTAGATTGTTTGCTATATGCTCCAGCTCCTTTAGGAACAATTGCGATTGATTCGAAGTTTCCTTTAGAAAATTATCAAAAAATGACTGATAAAACTAAAACTAAAGAAGAGCGAATGCAAGGGGAAAAATTATTTGTCAATGATGTTAAAAAACATATTAATGATATTAGTGAAAAATATATTATACCTGGAGAAACTGGCGAAGAAGCGATTATGTTTTTACCAGCCGAAGCTATTTTTGCCGAAATAAATGCTTATCACGCTGAATTATTAAATTATGCTTATAGTAAAAAGGTTTGGATTACGGGGCCAACAACTTTAATTAGCACTTTATCAATTATTAGTATGATTTTAAAAAATATGGAAAGAGATAAGTATGCTAAAGTTATTCACGAAGAGTTAAATAAACTAAGTTTGGATTTTACGCGTTTTAAAGAACGTTGGGATAAATTAGCCCGTAATGTTAAAACTGTAAATCAAAGTATTGATGATTTACATATAACTAGTGAAAAAATTAATAAACGTTTTGAAAGCATTAATAAAGTTGAAATTGAAAAATTAAAAAATACGGAAGATCTTGTTGAGTTAGAAGAAATTAAATAATAAAAATAACTTATATAATTAAAGTTTCATACATTATTATAGGAGGATGCTATGAATAATTGTAATTATCAGAAAGCCTTTAATTATATAAAAAACAATAATAATGGAAATGTAAATACTTGTTTGATAATTGGCCCTACTGGTCCCACAGGACCTGCTGGCCCGGCTACTATTAACATTGGGGATGTTACCACTGGTGCTTCTGGCGATATGGCAAGGGTAGAAAATGTGGGTACTAATGAAAATGTAATTTTAAATTTTATTACATTAAATAAAAAGTTAATTTCCCGATTTTTTATAACTGGGAAGTTACATTTGTAAATAACTTGTATATTTATATAA
>CANPXQ010000098.1 GCA_947586295.1 uncultured Bacilli bacterium | reverse complement strand
GAGCAAGTAAATATGGTTGAAAGTACCCCTACTGATAATAGTTATGCTTATTCTCCTGAAGAGAATGCCAATATTGAAACTACAGACGTAAGTGAAGATCCTTATAAAGACTTTGGGGATGAAGTTGCCTTAAGTAGTGATGATTTACCATTTTAAATAAGGAGGAAGATAAGAGATGGCTGAATTTTATCGTAAGAAAAAGAAAATATGTCAAATGTGTGCCGGTAAAAGTGTTGATTATAAAGATATAATGATTATTAATAAATATATTAATGATAAGGGTAAGATTTTACCAAGAAGAATGACTGGCGCTTGTGCTAAACATCAAAGACATATTGCTAATCAAGTAAAATATGCAAGATTTATGGCTTTAATACCATATGTTAAATAAAGTAACAAATTGTTGCTTTTTTATTTTCCTTTAGATAAAAATTAAAACTTAAGGAAGATAAAAAAAATGGAAACTTTCTTTCTTTACAAAGAAGATGTCAATTATGGTTATTTTATATATTCATCTAAATTTTTTTATGTTAAGATAAAATTAGGTGAAATAATGAAAATAGTAAAAAAGGAAAATTATAAAACTTTAGCGGATCAAAGTAAAAAGGAAGCTATAGTTTATGCTGTAGAAGCAGGAATATGTGCTTTAGGTATTGTGGGTATTCAATCTATAAAAGGAAGAGGAATTTCTTTGGATGATGGATTTTTATCTACGGTAAATTATGTTATTGAACCGGTTTTAGGAATAAGCGCTGGAGTATGTGTTTATGAAATGATTAAGAAGATTTTAGATAATATTTATTATGAAAAATTAAATGTTGAAGCTTTAAAAGAACGTTATCCAGAAGAAAAGACACAAGGTGGTAGATAATGGATATAAATAAACAAGATATTTTAACATTAGATGATAAAAATGAATATGTTGTAGTTAGTAAAGTTTTTTATCAAAATTATTTTTATTATTACATTGTGGATATAAATAATCCGACTAATTTAAAATTTGTTAAAGAAGATAATGATGAATTATTAGAATTAAAAGATAAAGAATTGGTTACTAATTTAGTACCTTTGTTTTTAGCGAATACTAATAATTATTTAGCTTAGTTATTATAAAAAATATTTCTCAATTAATATTGAGTTTTTTTCTATTGTTAAAAAAAGTATGGTATAATATTCTTAATCTTAAGGAGGGATAATATTGAAAGTTATATTGCTTAAAGATGTAAAATCCCAAGGTAAAAAAGATGATATTATTACTGTTGCGGATGGTTATGCAAATAATTACTTAATTAAAAATAATTTAGCAGTAGCTTATTCTAAAAAGAGTAAAGAAATTTTGGATAAAGAAATAAAAAATAGATTAGATTTAGAAGAAGAAAGAGTAAAAGAATTTAATAAAATTAAAAGGGCTTTAACAGATAAAGAATTAGTCTTTAAGGTTAAAACGGGAAAGAATGATCAAGTATTTGGCAGTATTTCCAGTAAGCAAATAGAAGATGAATTAAAAAAATTAGGTTATAAAATTGATAAAAAATGTATAAAAATAAAGGAGCCTATAATAAATTTAGGAACAACTATGGTAGATATTGAATTACATAAAGAAGTTAAATTTAAAATAAAAATAGTATTAGTTAAATAAGGAGTGATATTATGGCTCGAACTATGCCGGCAAATATTGAAGCTGAAATGAGTGTTTTAGGAGTCGCTTTTATAGATAAAAATGCTGTAAATAAAATAGTTGAAGAAGTAATGAGTGAAATGTTTTTTGATGAAAGAAATAAAGCGATTTTTAATGCGATAAAAAGTTTACACGATAATAATACTCCTATTGATATAACAACTATTAAAAATGAGTTAGATAAAGATAAAAAGTTAAAGATGGTATCTTTGGATTATTTAGGAGAAGTAATTGATTCGGTAGTAACGACTGCTAATATCGATTATTATATTAATATTGTTAAAGATTATGCCATAAGAAGAAATCTTATTAATACAGCTACGGAAATAGTTACGGATTCTTATGATAATGAAGATTTAAATTATTTATTGGATAATACGGAGAAAAAAATAAATAATATTGTTCATTCGCGGAGTGTGGGAGATTTTTTACCTATTCAAGAAGTATTAAGAAGAGCCCAAGCGAAATTAGAAGAACTAGCTAAAAATAAAAAAGTAATAACGGGGTTAGAAACGGGATTTATAGATTTTGATCGGATATCTACAGGATTTCAACCAGGAGAAATGATTATTATAGCGGCTCGGCCAGGGATGGGTAAAACTAATTTAGCTTTAAATATGGCTACTTATGCTGCAAGTACTACCAAGAAAGCAATTGCTATATTTAACTTGGAAATGCCTGCGGATATGTTAGTTAATAGAATGATTAGTTCCATTGGTCAAATTGATGCCTATAAATTACAAACGGGAAATATGCACGAAAATGATTGGAAAAGATATAATGAAGCATTATCGCAACTAGCGGATACTAATATTTATATTGAAGATAATGCTGGAGCTACAGTTCAAGAAATAAGAGCAAAATGTCGGCGATTAGCAAATAGTGAAGAAGGGTTAGGTTTAGTTATAATAGATTATTTACAATTGATTAATAGCGGTTATAAAAGATATGAATCACGACAAGTTGAAGTAAGTGAAATATCGAGAAGTCTCAAAACTATGGCTTTAGAATTACAAGTTCCAGTTATAGCTTTGTCGCAATTATCTCGGAGTGCTGAAAAAAGAGAAAGTAATCAACCAATGTTAGCGGATTTGAGAGAATCTGGGTCTTTGGAACAAGATGCCGATATGGTACTTTTTATTAATCGGAAAGATTATTATGAAAAAGCCAAGGATATTAGTCAAAAAATAGTACCAGCAGAATTAATTATTGCTAAACATAGAAAGGGAAGTTTAGGAACGATAAATCTGTTATTAGAATTAAATATGTGTAGTTTTCGAAATGTTTTAAAAGAAAATAGGGAAGGATAATGAAAGTAAAAGATTATATAATTATAACTATTGTGGTAATAATTATTGGCTTTTTATGGCTAATAAATTATTTATATTTAAATAATGGAAATTCATTAGATGCTAATGAAGGTTTTTTAGTATATCTTCATGGTGAACAAATAGGTTTTATAAAAGATAATATGGAATTATATAATTTAATAAATGAAGAACAAGAAGCTATTAGATATGAATATGGGGTAGATGATGTGTATCCCCCAGCAGATTTTAATTTAGTGAAAGTTGCAACTTATGAAGAAAAATATAATTCGGTAAATGAAATTTATAATAATATAGCTGCCGAAGATAATTTTACAATTGAAGGATATATAATAACTATAAAAAAAGATGATAATAGTGATAATAATATAATAATTAATGTTTTAGATAGAAATATATTTGAAGAAGCAATGAATAAATTTGTTTTATCTTTTATTTCGGAAGAAGAATTAAATAACTATTTAGATGGGAAAAGAACGATATCTGATATAGGTTCTGTTATAAGTAGTATGTATTTTAATGAAATTATTACTATTAAAGAAGGTTATATTAGTGTTCACGATAAAATATATACTGATGTTGATTCTTTAAGTCAATATTTACTTTTTGGACCTGATGCTAAGATGGAAACATATAAGGTATCGGTAGG
>CANPXQ010000097.1 GCA_947586295.1 uncultured Bacilli bacterium | reverse complement strand
GTGACAATTTTTGGTACGGAACGCCACCCTGGGGCTTGGGGTAAACTAAGAGTTTCTGCTCGTCATTTAGATGAAGAAAAATCAACGGAATATCAACCAGTTCATACTCACGATCGGACAGAAAAATTAAAACCTGGGGAAATTGTTCCTGTTGATATTGAAATATGGCCTATTTCTAGAATATGGCATAAAGGTCAAAAATTACAATTACAAATTGCCGGTCGTTATATTCGGGATGAATGGTTTGAACCATTAGTTTGGTTCCCTGATAATAAAGGAGAACATGTTATTCACACAGGAGGTAAATATGAATCTTATCTTTTAGTTCCTGAAATACCTCCACGTTATGAAGATGGCGACTATATATATCGCTAGGTGATGATATGGATTTAATTGAAACAGTTAAAGCTAAGGCAAAGGCTAACCCTGTACGGGTTGCCTTTCCTGAAGCCAATGATAAAAAAATGGTGCAAGCGATTAATGAAGTAGCGATTGGAAAATATTGTGATGTGGTAATTGTTGGTCACATTGATGAAGTAAAGTCATTATGCAAGGAAAATAATATTGATGATTCCAAGTGGGAATATATTGATAATTTTGATGCTGAATATGGCGAAAAAATATTAACTAAATATTTAAAATTACCTAATTTAGTATATGGGGAAAAATCCCTTCGAAGAAGAATGAGTGATGCCTTATATTTTGCTTTAATGATGGAAGCAATTGACGAAGTTGATGTAACTTTTGCGGGCATTACTAGTGCTACTGGTGATATTATTTACGCTGCTCAAACGATTATTGGCTTAGAAAACAATTTGGAAGTTTCTTCTTCAGTCGGAATTGCAAAACTACCTAATTATACATTTCCTGATGGTAATAATTTAATTGCTGTGGGAGACTGTGCTGTTTGTACTAACCCATCTGCTTCGGAATTAGCTAGTATTGCCATTAATACTTGTGAAACAATTCGTTCAGTTACAGGATGGGAACCAAAATGTGCATTGCTATCTTATTCGACCGATGGTTCTGGTAGTGGTGAATTAGTCGAAAAAGTTAAAACAGCTGTAAAGCTTGCTAATGAACGAAGACCTGATTTAAAAATAGATGGAGAATTTCAATTAGACGCGGCAATTGTACCCGAAATTGCTGCCAAAAAGGTTAAAAGACCAAGTGAAGTTGCGGGAAATGCCAATATTTTGATTTTCCCGGATTTAAATGCGGGAAATATTGGCGTAAAACTTATTCAAAATTTTGGCGGTGCGGATGCTTATGGACCATTACTTCAAGGATTTAAAAAAATTTGTAGCGATTGTTCAAGAAGTGCTCCAGTTTCAGAATTAGTAGGTAATATTTTATTTTCAATTGTCAGAGCGGGGGATTTAAAAAATGGTAAAAAATAGTTACCGAATTCTTTCTATAAATCCTGGCTCTACAAGTACTAAAATTGGTTTATTTGATAATGATGAATGTGTTTTTAAAGTTAATATTGAACACAGTATAGACGATTTAAAACCATTTAAAGAAATATCTGATCAAAGAGAATTTCGTCTAGAAATGGTACTTAAAGTATTAAAAGAAAACCAAATAGATATTGCTTCTATTGATGCTTTTTCGGGACGTGGTGGTTCTTTGGAATGCTGTGAGGGTGGAACTTATTTAATAAATGATCTTATGTATGACGATGCCAAATCTATGCGAATAGTCAAGCATCCTTCCGCCCTCGGTATAGTTATTGCTAAAGAATTAGGAGATAAATATGGTAAACCTTCTTTTTGTGTTAATCCTCCCGACGTAGATGAATTTAATATAGAAGCAAGAATTACTGGAATTCCGGATATTTATCGCGAAAGTCGAATTCACGCTTTGAATCAAAAAGAAATTGCTATTCGTTATGCTAAAAAAATTAAAAAGAAATATACAGATTTAAATTTAATTATTTGTCACGCTGGTGGTGGTATATCTATTGCAGCTCATAATCATGGTAAAATGATTGATTGCAATGATATTGTTAATGGCGATGGACCTATGGCTCCAAATCGTAGTGGATTTGTACCAGCAAAACCATTAATTAATCTTTGTTTTAGTGGTAAATATAGTGAAAATGAAATAAAAGCCTTAATTAATAAAAATGGTGGTATTATGGCCCATCTTGGAACTTCTGATATTAAAGAAGTTGATCAAATGATTGAAAATGGCAATAAGAAGGCCCAAATAATATATGATGCGATGATCTATCAAATTGCTAAACAAATTGGCGCTATGTATGCTGCATTAAAAGGTAATTGTAGTGCCATTATTTTAACAGGTGGTATTGCTAATGACCCTTATTATATAAAAAAATTAAATAAATATATTCGTAAAATAGCTAAAGTAGTCGTTATGCCTGGAGAATTTGAACTTGAAGCTTTAGCATCTGGGTCAATTCGTGTTTTAAAAAATGAAGAAGAAGCTAAAAAATATATTGGTAAACCGGTATTTAAAGGTTTATAAGAAGGAGTAAAAAATGAAAGGAAAAGATATATTTAAACAATTACTACCAGGAGCTATTGCCGGCATTGTTTTAGGTATGGGCCTAACATATTTAGTAGGTGTTAATCGCGAAAATGTTATTCCTAATTATATAGGCGGAGCTATGTGTTGTTTAATTCCAACTTTCTTAAATTGTCTAATAGTTTTAAAAGGAACAGCTAAACATTTAGATCGAAAAATATCCTTAAAAGATGCATTTTTAAGAACTTTACCTTGGATGTTACTTGCAGGAATTATTGGTCTATTAATAGTTGCAGTTGGTATAGAAAAAATATTACATATTGATACTAGAACAATACCACTTTCAACAACTATGATTTATCAAACTTGTATGGGTATTGTTTCATCAACAATTTTCGCTTATATTGCTTTAAAAAAATATGTAGCCGATGTTAAATATACCAAAAGAAAAAAATAGTTTCTAATAATTTAAAAAGTAAAATAATATACAGAATGCTATTAAATATGAAAACGCTAAATTTAAGTTTTTAGCTGTTGAAGTAGTTGAACAAACAATATTGAAAATATATGAGTAGATAACAACTACTCTTTTTTTAAAAGAAAAATTATAAGTAATATATATTATTTATTTAAATATATAGTGTTGAAATTCATCTTTTTTTATCATATCTAAAATTATTTCCGGTTTAAAATCTACGTTTTTTAAATTATCAACACTTGACCAAATGTAAGTTATATGACCTTTTTTATTTTTTTCAATATTCGCTATATATGCTTGATTATATAGGTTTTTGTCATTAAATTCATATTCATGAATCATTAATATTTCGTGATATTTTTTGCCGTCAAAACTAGATACAAAAAAGTTTTCTATCATTCCTATCTTTTTTTTAAAATTAATGCAAATATCTGTTTCTTCTTTAAATTCTCTTATTCCTGTACTAATGGAGTTTTCTCCTAATTTACATCTTCCTCCTGGTAAAGTATAATGACTAACTTTATCGTTTTTTTGTACTAATATTTTTTGCTTGTTTTTAATAATTATTGCCACTCTATAATTAAATATTATATCACGTATAATACTGATTAGTAAATTGATGAAGTTGCAAATCATTGATTTATTTGTGCAATTAAAATAGAAATGTGACAGTTATTCCCGAGTTTGACAGTTGAAGAAATAAAGAAAGTTTAATTTTTTTCAAAATTAGGCTTTTCTTTTGATTTTAAA
>CANPXQ010000096.1 GCA_947586295.1 uncultured Bacilli bacterium | reverse complement strand
CTGCTAGAAATCAAATGGAAATCTTAAAGAATAATAATGGAATAAAGGAATTAGAAAATATTGATAAATATTTAATTAAAACGAAATGAATATTTGTCAAAAATATAAGTTAAATCTATCTTTTCTTTAACATTCTAGGTCTATCATTTTCAATTTGAGATTCGGCAAAAACTTCTGATAAGTTTAAATCATAAAATTCAATACCACATTTACTATAAATTACTTTTATTTCCTCAAATGTAATACCTTCAGTATACCATTCAAAATATTTTTGATAATGTCTACTTTTTTTAAATAATAATAACCGTCCCGATACTGTAAATAAATCAATTATATCTTGATCATTAATTTTGGCATTTATTCTTTTAAATCCTAACCTATTTAAATCAAGTGCACTATCCAAAGTAGATACACTTTTATGTGAACAAGGATTTATATTTAGTTTCTTTTCAATAAAATCAGTCAAATATGATAAAACTTTA
This sequence comes from uncultured Bacilli bacterium, assembly GCA_947586295.1. Taxonomy (GTDB): domain Bacteria; phylum Bacillota_I; class Bacilli_A; order RF39; family UBA660; genus Onthocola_B. The sequence continues at coordinate 3,238 of CANPXQ010000096.1, read as the reverse complement.
AATCCATCTTCTCGACTCATTCCCTCAGGAAGCATAAAGGGTCTAAATGGCCAATCAATGACCCCCACATTATTATCTGTTCTTCCAGAATATTCACCAATTCTATGATAATCAATATAATACAATCTATATATATTTTGATTTCCAATTTGATGATCTTCTAACTCTGTTTCAAATTCATAATTTCTATCAGTAGATAGAGATATTTTTAATTTTTCTAGTTTTTCTTTTAAATTCATTATTATCTCTTCCTTTATATAATCATTTTATCATATAAAGGCTTTACTTGTACTATTAAAAATAAAGTTATTTTCTTTTTATTAATGTTATTTTATTATTTTTATTTATAGCTAATAAAGCAATATCAGAAATATCTATTTTTTGAGAGCTTATATATTTATTTAACCATTGTTTACTTTTTTTAGCTTTTTTTAATTCTTCCACTATAATTGTTCCATCGACAACAATATTATAACTTAACATTTGTTTAGAACTATTCTTTTTTACATTAGTTTTCAAATCACTACCAGTAACAGGTTGTGATTTACTTTTTAATAATATTGAAACATCACCTGATGGTTCTAATATGGCACAATCTAATTCATTAATATCAAAACAACCTTTTAAACGACAACTTTCTAATACTTTAGCTACACTTAATTTAGCTTTATCTAAATTATCATATCTAAAATTATTTTTTTCAAATAATATTGTAGGTTCGCCATCCATTATTTCTTCAACTTTAGGGTTTTGATAAGTTATTAATGATGTAATATAACCAATAATAGAAAATACAATTAAAGCTATAATTCCATTATATAAAGGCGTATCTAAACTTATAATGGAATCTGCTGCTATAGAACCAATAGTAATACTTAAAACATAATCATATAAAGTTAAATTTTTTATTTGTTTTTTACCTAAAATTTTTACAATTAAAAATAAAATTATAAACATAATTATTGAACGGTACAATATTTGCATTTTTATCACCATTCATATTATGAGTTAATTTTATTAAATTATAAGTTTAAATAATTAATTTTCTCTGTAACTAGATTCAAATAAATCTTTTTCTTCTTCCAAATCTTTAATTTCTTCTAATGTAGGCAAATCATCTAAAGAAGTTAAGCCAAAATAATCTAAAAATAAATTAGTTGTTCTATATAAATTAGGTTTTCCTGGTAAAGAACTCTTACCACTTACTTTAATTAAATCTTTAGCAACTAGTTTTCTAATAATATTGCTACTCGATATACCTCTAGCTTCATCTACTTCTACTCTCGTTATAGGTTGATTGTAAGCTATAATTGCTAAAGTTTCTAATGCTGCAATACTTAACTGATTGTTTTCTTCTTTAGTTAATAATTTTTGATAATATTCTTTATGTTCTTTTTTAGTAGTCATTTTAAAATTACCACCTAATAAGCTAATTCTTATACCGTGATTTTCTTTATTATATTCGTTTTGTAACTCCTGAAGAAGCTTTTCTGCTTCTTTTGGTAATATATCTAAAATATCACATATACTTGCCAATGTTATTCCTTCATCACCAACAACAAATAGTAATCCTTCTAATATTGCAATTTTATTCATTATAATCCACTTCCATTTTTGTTTTAAAACTAATTATTACTTTTTACTTTTTCAATTAATATATCATCAAAATTATTTTTTTGCTTTAAAGTAATTTCTTTTTCTTTACACATATTCAAAATAGATAAAAAAGTCGCTACTACTAATTCCTTAGAATAATCTTCAAATAAATCAAAAAAATTAATAAAAGACCTATTTTTTAAAAATTTGCGAATATATTTTGTGCGATCTTCTACACTTATTTCTTTATGCATAATTCTTGTATTTAAAGGTTTTTGATAACTCATTCTTTTTTTTAATTCTTCTAAAGCATTTGCCAAAATATTAGGATCTTCACGATTATAATTTTCTTGAGAAGAAGAATCAATAAACAAATTAATAGCTTCGGGAATTTTAGTATAATATTCTTGTCTATTTATTTCTAAATCTTTAAATACATCACATACTTTTTTGTATCTTTCATACTCAATTAATTTATTTTTTAAATCCTCTTCACTATTAATACTATATTCATCATCATTTGTCTCTTCATCTATGTTTAATAAAAGACGACTTTTTAAATGAATTAATTCACTAGCCATAACTAAATATTCACTTATACGATCTAAATCATTTTTATTAACTTTATTAATAAAATCTAAATAAGCATCAATTATATAAGCTGTATCAATTTCATATATATCCATCTTAGCAGTTTTAACTAGATGAAGTAGCAAATCAAGTGGGCCGTCAAAATCGTTAATGTGTAAGTTCATTTTTAACCTCTATTTACAAGTATAACCTCTTGCTTCCATTTCAAATTTAATCACACTAGCCCCAGTTTTTGCAAGATAATAATTAGCATTATCTAAATTATTTAGAAGGGAATTATTAATAGATGTAATATTTATATTATAAACAACACTATTACCTTCAGTAGTTAATTCAGCAGTTACTCCCGAATAAGAACTATAAGTAGCTGCTTTTTCCCGATATGATGTCAATTTATTAGCATAGTCATTATCAGTAGTCCTAATATTTATTTTTTCATTTATGCTTATTAAACCATCCTCATCAAAAGTATATGTAGTTGTACTATTAGAATTAGCACATACCATATTAGCATTTCCATTATCATCATAAATTAAAGTAATTAAAGGATAATCTTCAATCTTTAAATCTTTAAATAAGAAATAACTAATACCACTAGCGGTAACAGGATAACTATAATTTTTAACTTCTCCAACAGCAAATTTATCTTCTCCTAGTTTAAAACGACCAACTAAAACATCATTAGTATCATAAACTTCTAAAAAATATTTTTTATTTTTAAAACTAATTTCATAACCTGTTTTATTTTCAATATTAAAAGTTAATGTATTATTATTAAAAGAAAAAGTATTAATTTTAATATCTTTATTCTCAATAATAAGTTCTTCACTCAAATTATATTTTATTTCTTCTTCTCCACCAAAATCACCAGAACCACTTCCGTGATCTTTATTAGAAACAACAATATTATTAACATTTCCTTTTTTATATTGTTCATATATTCGAGATATATCTGGCAAAAAATAAACTACCACAATAAAAATAGCAAAAATGATAATTAAACCTAATATACTACTTCTCTTTTCTTTAAAAGTATACAAAACGGTTGGTT
>CANPXQ010000095.1 GCA_947586295.1 uncultured Bacilli bacterium | reverse complement strand
TAACTGGAATCCAAATGCTACTGACCCTAAAGAAATGGGAGGATTTAATTTTAGTACGGAAGATAAAATATTAAGATGGTTAGTAAGAGGCGATACTCTTTATGATGTTGAAATTCCAAGTGATGCCGAAATAATTGATTGTCCAAGCGAGTCCGCACCTCATGGGGTATTTAGAAGCAATAAAATAATATTAACTAACCCAAGATTAATGACTGATGAACTAGCAATGAATTTTTATTTAAAATCTAATTTGCCAGATAAATCATATTATAAATCTCTTGCCGGTTGTGCAGTTAGAGGTTATCGAAATACTTGCTTAAGAATAATTAAGGATAAAGTTAATAAAGATAATATTGATTTAGTATTAGAAGAAATAAATGATTTTGTAAGACCAGAAAATGCAACAGGAAATGGTAATTTAGATTTATATAATGAAATTATGACAATTTTACAAAAGATTAAAAAAGATGTAGACTAACCTACATTTTTTAATTTTCAATTTTTCCTAATAAATAATCGGCCGAGATATTAAATTTTTTACAAATCATATATAAAAAAGGCGTAGCGATAATATATCTTCCTTTTTCATAACCACATATTACTGTTTTAGTAGTATTTAGAAGATGGGCAAGTTCACTTTGAGTTAATTTATTGTTTTTGCGAAATTCTTTTAATCTTAAGGCAGAAGTTTCTTTTTGAAAATTCTTAGAATTATTATATTGTAATTTATCAGTTAAATTAAATATATAATCAATTGAAATATTAAAATATTCACAAAAAGTGATTAAATGATTAATAGGAATGGTTTGATATTGTGTTTCGTAGTGGCCATAAGTACTTCTTTTAATATCTAAAACACTAGCGATACTCTCTTGAGAAATATTATTTTTTTCCCTTATTTCTTGCATTCTTTTTCCATATTCAAACATAATTATCACCAAAATCATTTTCTCATTTTAATGTGATAAATAAAATTCCTTGCTCTAAATACCGAACTTTATCTTGACTTTTATTATATTCGATATTATAATTTAAATATAAGCTAGAAATTTCTAAGATAATTGAGAAGGAGATATTTTAAATGAAAATTGAAAAGTTAAGTAAAGGAAATGGAAATAAGAAATTTATTTATGGTTTAATACTCGGGATAGCATTAATTGTAATAATTAATATATTATTTAGTTATTCTAAATTTAAAGCCGAAGATAATATTGATTTAGCAGAGGGTACAATTGATTATGTTATACCAGATTTAAAACTTATGGCAGTTTATGTTAAAGAGGGAGACGAATTTGTAAAAAAAGATGATGTTCCTAGTGATACAATTTATCAAGTTGTAAAGGGCGAAGGAGAAAATACAAGTTATTGTGCAAATCTAGATGGAAATAAAATAGATAATGTTTACATGAAATATGAAAATGGTAATATTTTAATTAATGTAAATAAAAAAGGAACTAAATGTTGGATATACTTAGAGAAAGCAACTTTATTAAATAAAGATATACTTGCAAAAAATACACCAAAGGAAAGTACTTATGATGAAGTACATAAAAATTTTGTGGAATTTACCAAAACTGCTACAACCGATGAAGGCATATATAGCATGATAGATTATGATGGAGAAGAAACATATTATTTTAGAGGAGCAGTAGAAGATAATTATGTTAAATTTGCAAAAAATGCAAAAGGCCAAGATTTATACTGGCGAATAATTAGAATTAACAGTGATGGTTCAATTCGAATGATATATGATGGAACTAGCGCACATGAAAATGGAGAAGTAAGCGAAGACAGATACAATGAAGTATCGGCATTTAACTCAGTTAATGATGAAGCTAAATATGTAGGTTTCATGTATGGAAAAACATCAGGTTCTTATATAGAAGCTAATAAAAATGAAGTTGAAAGTTTAGCTTTAAGCAAGTTAAATTTATGGTATGAAGAAAATCTTAAAAATTATGAAAATTATTTAGAAAAGAATGCGATTTTTTGCTGTGATAGACGAAGTGGCGCAAGTTATGAAAAATACGGTGATTGGCTAAATGATGATATGGAAAATAAAAATGGTTATGGTAAACTTGCTACATGGTATGGTCCTTTAATGCGTTTAGCTTATAATCAACATGTTGATTTAAGTTGCCAGGCGGATGACAGATTTACGCCAACCGATGCGACTAAGGGTAATAAATCAATGAAATACCCTATTGGGTTAATTACTATTGAAGAAACAATGATGGCCGGCGCACTATATGGTCAAAGTAATAATAACTTTTATTTATATGTTGGAAAAGTTTTTTGGACTATGTCACCTGCTGTATTTTCAGGAGTAACAGCTCAAAACATGCATGGGCCTGGAAGCGATTTCCCTAAATCGCCAAATGCAGGTTTTGATTACCTTATTTATTCTGCCGCTTTAAAAGCTGTAATAAATCTTAAAGCTAATACGACATTTTCTAAAGGAAATGGAAGTATTGATCATCCTTATGAAATTGAATAGGATTGTAAAATCCTTTTTATATAATTTTAGATAATTTATTAATATGATGTTTATAATAAGTAAATGTTTTATCGTTTTTTCTTCTTAACTTTAATGTAAATTTCACTTTTTTAACCCATATTTTTAATTTTTATAATATTAAATGTGTTAAATTTATTTAATCTTTTTGGCGAAATTAAAATAAACTAACACGTTTTATTTTGCAGTTTTTTTGATTAAAAATTAAAGACTTTTCATTAAAAATTTGGTACTATTATTATAGAGGTGCATATATGATTGCTTTAGATAATTTAAACTATAGTGATTTAAGAAAAGCTATCGAATTTAATTTTATTGAAATATTAAATAATAATCCTGATGGATTTGATGAATACTTTAAAATTGCATATGGAATAAATCGTAGTATGGTAAAAGGTATTTTTATAAGAATGGCTGATGATGAACTTGCAAAAAAACACCCATATGTCGTATTTAATACTTTTAAATTTATGCTTATTGATAATAATGATTACTATAGTTTTAGAAATGTACCAATAGCTTTATATAACAATAATAAAAAAGAATATTTAGATTTATTAAAAATTGCATTAAATAATTGTACCAGTATGTATGCTGTACAATCTTTGCTTGATGCAATTGCGGAAAAAACTAATGACACATATTTTTTAGCGATTGCTAAATTATTAGCCGATAAATCACAAAACAACATTGATGCACATAATATATTCTCAAGTATAAATGATACATATAATCTCGAAGAAATTTATACAAATTGGGATAAATATTGTAATGTTTATTATCAGCAATCTATATATAATGTAAATAATGTGGAAACACAAAAAGATATATTATGCAAAAAACTTTATAATACAAGTTTTGAAGAAATGAAAAATAGATATTATCAATATATTATTGCTAATCGTATAAATGCAATAGACCAAAATATAGTTTGGTTTGAAAAAATTATAATGTCTACAACAAAAGAGGAAATAATACAAGTATATAATGAAACTATCAATATAAATAATGAATTAAAAACTACTTATGAAGATATTGCTAAGCAGATTGATATTGATGCCAAAAAAAGTATTTCTGAGGTATCAAAATATCAAGTACCAGAAGAGTTACGTGTAAAAACAATTGGTAATATAGGCATATATGATATTAGTGAAACAAATTTTAATTTGATAATACATAACGCTTCTGCTGGTTTGAGTTTAGGACATAAAGAAATATCAGAGAGGTCTAATATAGATTTTTCTATTTGGAGTAATCCTGATATTGAAGGTA
>CANPXQ010000094.1 GCA_947586295.1 uncultured Bacilli bacterium | reverse complement strand
GACAAATGGGAAATAAGTGTAATATTAAAAAATTTAAATAGTGATCAAAATAATAATACAGGAAAAAGATTTGAAGCTAAACTAACAATGCAAACCAAAAAGATAAATACCATAGATTTTGGTAATTATATGTCATATTATAGATCTAATGCCTATAAAGACCAAATAAAGAATGTCTATTTTGTAGATTATAAACCAAGTGAAGAAGAATTACAAGATAAGACCAATTGGGATTTAACAAAAGGAACAAAGAATGGATCCATAATAGGATGGTTAGAACCATCAAATGATGAAGCAGTTCCATATAATTTATACATAGGCTCAAATGAAGAAATAAAAGTAACTAGTTATAGTTATGCTTTTTATGGATTAAGCAAAGTAGAAACAATAGATTTAAACTTAGATATCGTAAATACCAATGGATTAAGTAATACAGAGTGGATGTTTAGAGACTGTTCAAGTTTAACAGAAATAAAAGGAATAGAAGAATTAGATGTATCAAATGTAACCGATATGTCATATATGTTTTATATGGCAAGTTCATTAACTGAATTAAATTTAAGCACTTGGGATACCTCCAGTGTAACAGATATGTCAGGTATGTTTAGATATGCAAGTTCATTAATTGATTTAAATTTAAGCAGCTGGGATACATCAAATGTAACCAATATGTCATGTATGTTTGATGGTACTTATAATTTAACAGCAATTGGAGATATAGGCAATTGGAATACATCAAAAGTAGAAGATATGACAAATATGTTTTATAATACCAAACTAATTAAACTAGATTTAAGTAATTGGAAAACTTCAAGTGTTAAAAGAATGGGTTATATGTTTGCTAGTGCTCGTAATTTAACTACAATAGGAGATATAAGCAGCTGGGATACATCAAAAGTAGAAGATATGTCAGCCATGTTTAAAGATTCTGGTATTACGAATTTAAATTTAAGTAAATGGGACACACATAGTGTAAATAGTATGAGTCAAATGTTTAACAACACTAAGTTAACAGAATTAAATTTGATTAATTGGAATACTTCAAGTGTTAAGGATATGTTTCAAATGTTTGCACAAACAAGTAATTTAACCACTATAGATATGTCAAATGCTACATTTAGACAATTAGAAAGATATACTGATATGTTTAGTAATACTAATTCAGAATTAAAAGTAACTATAAATAAAAATGAGTTAAGCTGGTTTACTGATAATGGTGTATTAGCAATAGAACATTTGAATTATTAACAATAGATTATTTAGATCTATTAGGAATATAAAAAATGAAATTAAATAAAAGATGCTTTTTGGAGCATCTTATTTTAAATAGGTAGCAAACTTTTGAAAATATTCCGTATATACCTGCTTTATTTTTTGAAAGTTTTCGGGTGTGTAATGATTTTTATAACGGTTGATATCAAATACGTTAGGATTACTTAATATTTCTTTCCAATTTTTCTTTAGAAAAATGTAAGTAAAGTTTAATTCTTCTGGACTTAATGTACAGTTTTTACTTAAGGCAAAATTATTAACATCTTCAATAGTTAACCTATTCATATATTTTTCAATAATACTAAACATAATGTCACCTAATATATTGTATGAAATTTAGAAAAAAGAAAATACTAAATAATGTTATGAAGAAGAAAAAAAGAATATTAAGTTATAGTTTAATTAGTATATTTTTTTTAATTATTTTAATTAGATTGTTTTTTATTGTTCAAAATAAAGATAGTTATGAAAATTTATTAAAGAAGAAAACTGATATAACTGTCTATGGAATGAGTGCTCCTAGAGGTAGAATATTAGATACAAATGGTAAAGTATTAGTCGATAATATAGGAATTAATACTATATATTATAATAAAATAAAAAATATTAAAGTAAGTGAAGAATTAAGTATTGCTAAAATATTAGGTAGTATAGTAGATATTGAGAATAAAGATATAAATGATTTAAAGAAATATTGGTTAATAAAAAATGATGATGGTAAAAATTTAATTACGGAAGAAGAATATCAATTATTAGAGAAAAGAAAAATAAATAGTAATGATATAAAAACTAAAAAGTATGAAAGAATTACTGAGGATATGTTAAATGAATTATCTATTGAAGAAAAAGAAATAGCGACTATTTATAGTCTTATGAATAATGGATTATCTTATGAAAAAAAATTAATTTTAAATAATGCTAGTGAAGAAATATGTGCAAAGATAGTAGAAAGTAATATTCCAGGGATAACAGTAGAAATGAATTGGAATAGAATATATTTATATGATGATGTAGCGAAAAGTATTTTAGGGAGAATTGGTAGTATTCCTAAAGAAGAAAAAAATGCTTACTTAGAGAAAGGTTATGAATTAACTGATATAGTAGGGTTAAGTTATTTAGAAAAAGAATATGAAGATAGTTTAAAAGGTGAAAAGGCTGTTTATAAAGTAAATAGGGATAATACTTTAACTTTAATTAAAGAAGCGCAAAAAGGTAATGATTTAGTTTTATCTATTGATATAGATGTGCAAATGAAAGTAGAAGAAATATTAAAAGAAAAGATTAGTTTAGGGAAGAAAGATTATCCTAATACAGAATATTATCAAGAAAGTTATGCTTTAGTTAGTAATCCTTTAACTGGGGAAATTATAGCGATATCTGGACAAAGGTTAAATAGTGATGGAAGTTTTACTGATGTAGCAGTAAATAATATTACGAATACTTTTACAGTTGGTTCGGCTGTTAAAGGGGCAACTATAGCAGTAGGATATAAATATAATTTATTTAATGTTGGTGAATATATTACGGACAGTTGCGTTAAGTTATATTTAGTTCCGGAAAAATGTAGTCATAAAAGGTTAGGGAGAATAAATGATTTAGATGCTTTAGCTCAGTCCAGTAATTATTTTCAATTTTTAATAGCCATTAATTTAACAGGTAATAAGTATCATCCTAATATGGTATTAAACGCCACGAAAGAGCATTTTGATATATATCGTAATATGTTAGAAAGTTTTGGTTTAGGAGCTTTAACTAATATTGATTTACCAGGAGAAGTATTAGGTATTAAAGGGGAAAAAGTCGCGGATGATTTGTTGTTAAATTTAAGTATTGGTCAATATGATACGTATACACCTGTAGAAGTTTTGCAATATGTTAATAGTGTGGCATCAGGACAAAGACTCGCTTTAAGTTTAAAAAAAGGAGAATTAGAAGTATTAAATGATGTTGATTTAAATAAGGAACAAATAGAACGTATTCGCTTAGGAATGAATAAAGTATTATTAGAGGGAACTGGAAAAGGATATGTAAAAAAAGAACTTAATCCTGTTGGGAAAACCGGAACTAGTGAAACCTTTATAGATACAAATAATGATAACATCCTTGATACAGCTACTATTACTTCCACTTTTGCAGGTTATTTTCCTTTTGATAATCCGCAATATAGTGTTGTCGTAATAACTCCTAATGTGTCACATAATAACGGAAAAAGTGATACAATGTATTTTGGGGCGCGGAGAATTACCAATGATATTACTAGTTATTTACAAGAGAAGTTAAATAATTAAAAATTCGTATTTTTGGTGTAAAATAGCAAAAAAAGATTGCATTATTAAAAGCATTATAGTATAATTTAAATTGTCATCGAGTGTTTAATTCTCTATGGGCGCTTAGCTCAGTTGGTTAGAGCACCTGCCTTACAAGCAGGGGGTCATAGGTTCGAGTCCTATAGCGCCCACCATTTATTTTTTTGCCGACTTAGCGTAACTGGCAGCGCAACTGACTTGTAATCAGTAGGTTGGGGGTTCGACTCCCTCAGTCGGCACCA
>CANPXQ010000093.1 GCA_947586295.1 uncultured Bacilli bacterium | reverse complement strand
AGCTGAAATGGCAACATTTCTTAATTTAACTCCAAGAATGGTTAGATATCATTTAAGTGAATTAGTAAATAATGGTTTTGTTAAACGTACTGGCTCAAATAAAAAAGGTAAATGGGTTGTTATAAATAAAGGAAGCGAAAGAGATGACTAAAACAGTTGGAAAAGTAATAGAAGTATATATTCCAAATCAATACAAAAATTGGCAATTATTAGATGTTATGGATCGGACTAATATTGGCTTTAAAGTAATGACTAATGATGGCATAAAAGATATCGTATTAAAAGCCAATGAAATTAATTCTAAAATAATGAAAAATGATCAAGTATTAATTATAGAACAAGATATAACAGGCAAACATTTTATTGATATTGAAATTTATGAGGACGATAGTTATGAATAATAATGAATTTCAAATAGTTGGTTTATATGAACATAATGCTTCTAGTTATAAAAAGCTATCTTCGGCGTATGAAAATGGCAAAGATGTAGTAGGGATTGTTCACGCCACGGGTACGGGTAAATCATATAATGCATTACAACTCGCTTATGATAATAAAGATAAAAAAATTGTTTATGTAGTACCATCAAATAGCATAATTGAGCATATAAAAAAGATTATCGAAGATAATCCTAATTTAGATTTAAAAAGAGATTACTCTAATTTAGAATTTAGAACATATCAAAGTTTTGTATCTTTATCAAAAGATGAAATTAAAAATATAAACTGTGATTTACTAATTCTTGATGAATTTCATCATTTAGGAGCACCTATATGGGGTGCAAGAATTAATACGATGATAGAAACCCATCCTCATATGAAAATATTTGGAATGACGGCATATACAATAAGGGATAGGGGAACAGCGTATGAAAGAGATATGGCTAATCCCGAGACTAATGAATTATTTTCTAATAAAATAGCAAGTAGATATGATTTATGTGATGCGATGATAGATGGTATTCTTCCCAAACCAATATATAAAAGTGCTTATGTTAATTTAATTGATGTAGAAAGTAAACTTGAAGAAAGAGTTCAAAGACTTGACGTATTTACTAAAGAATATCAAGAATATATGGCAATTTTAACGACTGTTAAAAAAAGAGTTCACGAAGCCCCAAGTATTCCTAATATATTAAAGCGGAATATTAAACCTAGTGGCAAGTATATATACTTTTGTCCGCCAAGTGCCGAAGAAGGAACTAATGATATTGAAACAATTAAAACGCAAGCACTTTTATGGTTTAAACAATTTGTACCTGAAGAAGATATAGTTATATATACATCAACAAGTAAAATGGGCGAAGAGGGAAAACAAAATCGTGATGCTTTTTATGATGATATTACGCTGGATGGTAAAAAGGTTGATAATAAACTTCGTGTAATGTTTGCGATAAATCAGTATAATGAAGGAATTCACGCCCCTAATATTGATGGTGTTATTATGGGGCGGGGAACAACATCAGATATTGTTTATTTTGAACAATTAGGTAGGGCTCTTGCGGTTCGAGGAAATACTAAAGATATGTTTATCAAATTAGAAAAATATTCAACCGAAGAATTAATTGAAATGTGTAAATCAAGGGATATTCCTATAAAAGAAAATACTCCCAAAGAAGAAATAATTGAAAAATTAATTGCTCCATTAGTAATTGATTTAACTAATAATTATGATTTTATTAAAGAATTGGAAAATAATTTGAAGGGTAGGATTAAAGAAGTTCAAAGTAAGGGATTAGGTAACGATCGAAATATAAAAATAAAAGATGCTTCTTTTGATATTGAAATAGAAAATCAAGATTTGTTTGAAATGTTAAAATATGTTAGTGATAGACTAACAAAAACTTGGGAAGATTATTATGAATTAGCTAAAAAATACTATGAACATTATAATAATTTAGCAATCCCTTATCGTTTTAAAACCAATGATGGTTATACCTACGATGAAAATGGCGTTCTAAATCTTGGAATGTGGATTACTATACAAAGACGAAAATACTTAAGCTTATCAATAGAAAAGCAACAATTATTAAAATCCATAGGATTTGTATTAGATCCTTTAGAAGAACAATGGCAAAAAAATTATGAATCAGCTAAAAAATATTATGAATACTATGGAAATTTGGCAATTCCTGAAAGATTTAAAACCAATGATGGCTATACCTATGATGAAAATGGCACTGTAAATCTTGGAACATGGATATATCATCAAAGGAGAAATTTTGTTAATTTACCAATAGAAAAACAACAATTATTACAAGAAATAGGTATTGTATTACATCCTCGCGAAGAACAATGGCAAAAAAATTATGCTCTAGCGAAAGCATATTATGAACATTATGGAAATTTAATCATTCCTCGAAATTTTAAAACAAGTGATGGCTATACTTTTAATGAACAAGGAACCATAAATCTTGGATTATGGGTAGAAAAACAAAGGAAAAGTTTTTCTAAATTATCATTAAACCAACAGCAATTATTACAATCAATAGGTTTGGCAATAAATCCTTATGAAGAGCAATGGCAAAAAAAGTATGAGTTAGTTAAAACATACTACGAACACTATGGGAATTCATTAGTACCTTATAATTTTAAAACCAATGATGGCTATACTTATGATGAACAAGGAATATATAATCTGGGAATTTGGATATATCATCAAAGGCAAAATTTTGTTAATTTACCAATAGAAAAACAACAATTATTACAAGAAATAGGTATTGTATTACATCCTTACGAAGAACAATGGCAAAAAAATTATGAATTAGCGAAAGCATACTATGAACATTATGGAAATTTATTAGTACCTTATAATTTTAAAACCAACGATGGCTATACTTATGATGAACAAGGAACAATTAATCTTGATTCTTGGATAAGAACGCAAAGAAAAAGTTGTAAACCAAATAGTGAACGGGGGTTAAAGCTATCTAAGATAGGAATGGTTTGGAGTATTAAGAAAAATAAATTAGAAATAAGCGATTTATGTATTAAATATAATATAAATATAGAAAAAAATAAAAATATTTTAGAACATATTTCAATTCAAGAATTAGAATCTAAAATTGAATTTTTAAAAGCTTACAATGTGTCTATTGCTGATAGTAATGGTTTATTAATCGATATATTTTCTATGAGTAGTTTTGATATGAAAGATAAATATGGCATATCACTTGAAGAGTTAATAAATGAATTTTATATAAAAAAACAAAAGGATAAAGGTATTTAATATGTTTTTAGAAAAATATTTAAACTCTACATATTTAGATTTAATATATAGTAATTATGAAGAAAATTATATAAATTTATTAGATGAAGAAAATTTTAATAAAGTATATTTATTATTAAAAAGTTATAATTTCTATTTTATTGAAGACATTATTTTAAATTATTTAGAATTATTTGAAATAGAGGAAAAATATGTTCAATTAGCTATTGCTAATATTAAAAATACTTTAGGTAATGATTTTGTAAAACAAATAGGGAAAAATATGAATTTAATTAATAAAATTATAAAATTAGCCATAGATTACAGTGAAAAAGGAATTATCTAAGGATAAAATAAAGAATTAGAATTACAAAAAAACTACATAAAGATAAACAATAAAAATTAATTGAATTAAAAACTACTATTCAAAATATTATAGAAGTTATAAATATTTCTAGCCAAATAAATGAAAAAGTATTAGTAAGTGAACAAGTAATGGATTTAAACATAGTAGGTGAAGAAGAGCAAAAGTTAAAATTAAAAAGAAAGAAAAATTATAAAATTAGTTTTAAAAATTAAATAAAACTAATTTTTTATTATGTAGCAATCGGAAGATAGCTACGGATAAAACCACGTGCTATGCACGTGCGAACCAAAGAGCGATAGC
>CANPXQ010000092.1 GCA_947586295.1 uncultured Bacilli bacterium | reverse complement strand
CAAGTGAGCGGAATCGAACCGCCGTCTCAACCTTGGCAAGGTCGTATACTAACCGCTGTACTACACCTGCATGTAAATAAATTGTATCAAATATTTAAAAAATATGCAACAATAATTGCTAAAAAAAGTAATAATTGGTATAATCCTAGTATAGAGAAGGAGATATGATAAATATATAGTAATATATTTTTTATGTATCATATAAAGAAAAAAATGAAAGATAGATTATCTAAGAGTATGAAAAAAATCAAAAAAAATACTGTTGAATATATAATTAGTAATAGATTATTTTTATCTTATGTAATATTATCAATGATTTGTGTTGTATTACTTAGAGGTTTAACAATTAAAAATCCTTTTGCCTTTAAGCCCTTTATAACTGATTTAGGAATCATCATTATTATTGGGGCTTTAGGCTATTTTATTAAGCCTCGAAACCAATTCAAATATTACTTTGGTTGGATAGTTGTTTACACAATTTTGTGTGTTGTTAGTAGTATTTATTATTCTTTTTATTTTTCTTTTAGCTCAATTGGCGAATTGGCTTCTTTAAGTCAAGTAGAAACCGTAACGGGTTCTTTATTTGAAAGAATTCGAGTAATAGATTTTATTTATATATTTATCCCAATAATATTTTATTTAATTCATCATAAATTGGCGGCAACTACTTATTATTATTTTTTAGATAAGGTAGAAAAAGGTAAAAAATTAGTTGTTGGTACTATTTTAATTGGTACTTTATGTTTAGGTTATAGTTTCGGTGTAGCTACAGGAACGGATTATAGTCGCTTAGCTAAGCAATGGAATCGGGTATATATAGTTGAACGATTTGGCATTGTAGTTTATCAATTAAACGATTTTATTCAATCTATGACCCCTAAACTAAGTAGTTTATTTGGTTATGATGAAGCTTTAGAAAGTTTTAATGCGTATTTTATTAACAAAGAAGAACCGAAAAAAAATGAATATACGGGTATATTAGAAGGATATAATTTAATATTTGTTCATATGGAAAGTATGGAAAGTTTCTTAATGGATTTAAAATTTAATAATAAAGAAGTTACTCCAAATTTAAATGCTCTAGCGAAAGAAGGTATGTTTTTTTCAAATTTTTATCCTCAAGTAAGTACTGGAACTAGTAGTGATACGGAATTTACTTTATTAACTGGTCTTATGCCGGCTGCTAGTGGTACTGTATTTGTTAGTTACTATAATCGTAATTATTTTACAATTCCGAAATATTTAAAAGAAAAAGGCTATTATACTTTTAGTGCTCACGGTAACTATCCATCTATGTGGAATCGCAATAAAGCGCATCCATCATTAGGATATACTGATATGTACTTTGAAGATCATTTTACTTATACGGAAGATGATATAGTTAATTTAGGTATAAATGATTATCGGTTTTTTGAACAATTAGTTCCTATAATGGAAAATATTGAAAGTACTTATAATAATTATATGGGAACGATAATAACTTTATCCAACCATTCACCATTTAGTATAGCTAGTACTTTTAGTCAATATGATTTAAGTACAACTGAAACTATATATAATGAAGAGACTTTAGAAAAAGAAGAAATTACGACTGATTATTTAAGCGATACAGATGTTGGAAAATATATAAAGAGTGCTAACTATGCTGATGGAGCCTTAGGGGATTTTCTAAAATACATTAAAAATAGTAAAAAGTTTGATAAAACATTATTTGTATTTTATGGCGATCACGATGCAAAATTATCGCGCAATGCTAAAAATTATTTATATAATTATGATCCTATAACTGGAGAATTATATGATGAAGAAAATGAAAATTATTATGATTATAATTATTATGAACACGAATTAAATAAAAAAACTCCACTTATTTTCTGGACTAAAAATAGTAATTTAAAAAAAGTATTTTCCCAAGAAGTTAATTATACTATGGGTATGTATGATGTATCTACTACTTTACTTAATATGTTTGGTTTATACAATAAATACTCCGTAGGAAATGATATATTTAATATTAAAGATAATAATATTGTCGTTTTTCCAAATGGCAATATATTAACTAAAGATTTATATTATAATAATAGTAAAAATGAATATTACTTAATTAATCCTAAATTTAATGTAACAGATGAGTATATAAGTAATTTAAAAGATATAGCGGATAAAAAATTAGAAATTTCCAATAATATTATTGTTTATAATTTACTGGAAAGTGTTAGTATGGGTGATTAGATTGAAAAGAAAATATAAAAGAGCGATTTTCTGTTTAAGTATTATTTTACTCATTGTAATTATTCTTTTATTAATGGTTAATTTTTTTCATAGTTTAAATAATAAAAAACAAATAAACATTATTGATACCGTAAAAGACTTCAATTATAATTTGGAAAATAGAGATACTGTATTATATAAAAATTTACACCAAGAATTGAAAAATACTTTGGAAAGCAATGAAAAAGATTATGATAAATATGCACAATTAATAGCCAAATTATTTTTTGTAGATTTATATACTTTAGATAATAAAATGAGTTCATATGATATAGGGGGAGTAGAATTTATTGATCCTTCAGCTTTAGACAATTATAAATTGAAAGTAGAAAATACTTTATATAAAAATATAGAAAGTGATAGTAAAAGAAAACAAAAGCTACCTATAGTTAAAAGTATTGAAGTTACTGATAGTATTACCGAAGATTATGTTTTAAATGATGAGACTATTAATAGTTATTTAATAAGTTTAAAATGGGATTATGAAAAAGATTATGGATATAATAATAAAGGTAAAGTTAGAATTATTAAAAAGGATGATTTATTGTATATAGTTGAAGTATTAGAATAAGAGGGCAGTATGAAAAGAATATTAAGAAAATTACGTAGATCAAATATATTTATAAGATATCTATATTATTTATTAATAATTGTTTATATAATTATATTTGGTATTTTTATTAAAAATATTATAGCTTTAAAAGGTATTGAAACAATAATAAGATATATATTAATTATTTTATTTAGTCTTTGGTTATTATTTTATCTTATTTTTAATTTTTTTAATTTATTAATTAGAAAATATAAAAGAGTTATTATAACTAGTATTATAACTATATTCTTTTTAGGTATATTTATGGTTAGTTCTTATTATATAAAAGTTATATATAAAGGAATAAATACAATAACCAATAATAATAGTTCTATCCATACATCTTATTTAATTAAATTAAAGGATCAAGAATTTAATAGTGATAGTCTTATAGGGAGAATAAAAAACGAATTAGATGAAGAAGGATTTATTTTAACCAATAATATTATTGAAAAAAATAATTTGTCAAATAAAATTAAAGATTTTGATGATTATTTAGATTTGGTTTATACTTTATATGAGAAGAAAGTAGATGCTATTTTTGTACCTAGTAATTATATTAGTTTATTTGAAAGTAGTGAAGGTTTAGAAAATATTAGTAAAGATACCGAAATTATTTATAGTTATACTTTAGAAACCGAAAAGGAAAATGAATCTTTAGGAAGTAATAAAGATTTTACTGAACCATTAACTTTTCTTTTGATGGGTGTAGATTCTACTATTGATGGGTTAAACCCTAATGCTGGGTTTAATGGTGATACATTGATGCTTATAACCGTCAATCCCAAAACTTTAGAAACTTTAATGTTTAGTATTCCACGGGATACTTATGTTCCAATTGCTTGTAATAATAACAAGTATTCAAAAATTAATTCTTCTGCTGGTTTTGGTTCTAGTTGTGTAATTGATACTGTAAGTGCTTTTTTAGATGTTGATATTGATTATTATGTTAAAATTAATTTTAAAGGCGTGGTTGCCTTAGTTGAAGCCTTAGGTGGTGTAGAAGTAGATG
>CANPXQ010000091.1 GCA_947586295.1 uncultured Bacilli bacterium | reverse complement strand
TTTCTTCGCAATACCAAATATTTGAGCATACATTAAATATTCATCCCATATTTTAACTTCAATTGCTGCACGATCTTTTATATTCGAAAAATCATTTAAGAATTTTTTTAATCCAGCCATTTGTAAACCATATGTTTTCATTTCTTCCTTAACATAATAAACTTCATTATTTTCATTTATTAAGTCTTCATTAGTAAATTCTATAGTTACATTATCAATTACTTTATTAAACCATTTAAGAATTTTATTATAATGATTTTGACACCATCTAGTAAATTCATTTTTCTCTAAAACGCTATCTCCTGATGCTGTACGAATCATTTCATATAATTCTACTTCTATAGGTGTTAAATTATCACTATGAACTAATTTTAACTTTTTATTTTTTCCATCTTTAATATTTTCTATGTTACCATTCTTTAACCATTTTAAAAGGATAGCACCCAAAAAATCAGTTTTATTTTGAACTAAACGAAACTGACAAGCAACCCAATAGGCTTTAAAGATATCTTTATTAAGTGGTATATCTCTAAAATAATTAGCGTCATTCACGTCTCTAATATTTTTACTCATCTTAACATTTTTCGTACCATAACCATTATTATTTTTAACTAATAGTATACTTACTACAGTAATAATTGCAAAAGGTATTAAATTAACGAAAAACATCACAAGATAACCTATAATTTTACTAAAATTTGTTTTATAAAAATAATTACGGACACCATTTTGAGCCATATCTAAATAAAAGTCAAAATCATTATCTAAAGAATCATTTACATCAAAAGTACCTTTCGGAAACTTAATTAATACAGTCATGTATTCATCACTATCTAATTCGCCTTCTTTAGACATTTCAATTACACCATCATAGACATAAGCATAACCGTCATTATAATCATCACCATAGCCATAGCCCCAAACAGGTAAATCATCATCGTATGCAAAATCACTATAAATTTTAATATGGACTTGTTCCGGTTTATCAGAAAGTTCATAAGGAATAAGTTGCCAATAGACCATATCAGCATCTTCTACTTGTAAGACAAAATTGGTAATAGTATATTTTAAAGTATAAGTATTATCACCATATTTTGATATTCCAAAACAAAGTTCATAACCATCATTAATTTCGTTAATACCTGCTTTATAACTTTTTTCATTAAAGGAAGCATTAACATCCCAATAACTTAATGTTTGATATGGGATACTTCCAAGAGATACCCTATAATCTTCAATAGTAGATTCACCTAAATTATAATATGGTTTATAGCCTTCCGTTCCTTCATCTAAATCTGCTTCCCAAACTTCCGTAATATTAGCATTACCATAATCATCAATAAAAATATCCATATTAATACTTTTAATATCATTAGCATAAACAACTTTACAACTTAAAAATAACAAAATAAACCAGATAAAATGTTTAAATTTCATATTATCACCTACTTAAAAAGGCATTTTTTAATGCCTTAGAATTTAACTTTAACGTTTTCTCTTTCACTACCACTAGCTTCAAAATATTCCCGCTTTTTAAAGCCAAACATAGAAGCTATGATATTGGAAGGAAACATTTCAATTTTATTATTTAGTTTTAATACGGAATCATTATAGAATCCACGAGCATAAACTATTTTTTGTTCAATTTCAGCAAGTTCATTTTGTAGTTCTATAAAGTTTTCATTAGCTTTTAATTCTGGATAATCTTCTGCTAAAGCAAATAATTTGCTAATCGCATTAGTAAGTTCCCCATCAGCTTTTAATTGTTCACCCATACCCTTTGCATTAGCATAAGTATTACGAGCTTCGACTACTTCTTTAAAAGTACTACTTTCATGTTTAGTATATCCTTTAACAGTTTCCACTAAATTTGGTACTAAATCAAATCTTCTTTTTAACTCTACATCAATTTGACTAAATTGATCTTCCACATTATTTCTTAATTTTACTAAACTATTATAAACACAGACAACATAAATTATTAGTAAAATAATTAAAATAACAATTACAATAATTACTGGTATTATTCCGCTAAAAAAAGTAGCATTCATAAATATTCACTCTCCTTATAAACATCTTATCATAAACTTATTGTTTTGGCAATTATCTTTTAGTTACCTTGACAGCAAGTTTTCTTGCAAGTGGTTGAATAGTTTTAGGTGTAAAACTATGTGCTACAATCAAAGATTTTAAAAGAATAGGATTTTGGGAGAAAAACTTTTGCCACCCAGTAAGGTCATCACTTTTAAATTCGGGATTTACCATATTTAAATATTTAGTAAAAAGTTCATTATCAGGATGAATTTTACTATCCCAAGGTTTAATTTCAAACAAACTAGTACTATGAAGAATTACCGGATTTAATTCAGCTTTTTGTATTTCCTCACTTTTCGTATTATGACCATATGTATCAAAATATATTTTTCGAAACCAAGATGTTAAAAAACGATCAACCGCTAAGAGATTATAATTTAAAGGTAGTTTAGTTATATCATCGTTTATTGCAAAATTTAGAGTATCTTGATCAGGAAATACTAAATTATCAGTTCTATTTTCCAAATAACGAATTATTTTATCTTCTAAATTTGCATTTATCCACTTTAAAACATTAAAATATAAAACACCAGAATTATAATAAGGAGTTATTTTCGTTCTAATATAGTGAGCTCTTTGAACAGATTCAATAGAGGCATTAATTGGATTATTATTATACTCTTTAAGTCCTTTTAAAGAATCAACTACTAAAGTATCAGCATCTAAATATAATAAATTAGTAATATTATCAAGATTATATCCCATTATACTTTGAAAAAATAATCTAGCATTGGATACTTGGGTATTACGCCATTCTGGTAAATGATATTTTTCAATATTAAATTTATTAATATCATAAAAATAATACTCAATATTTAATTTAGTTAAATATGCTTCTAACTTATTATAATCATCTTTCGTAAATTCACTAGTTATAATATGCAATCGTAAATAATCTATATTACCATTTTCTATTAATGATAAAATTGATGCAAGCATAACATCAATATATTTATTATTAACAGTATATAAAACATCTAATTTTTCCATAATATTTCCTTTAATGGCAAGTATTATATACTTTATTTATTATTTTGACAAGAAATTTGAAGATTATTATTTTCATCTTCATCTATAATATTATTCACGAATTTCGTGAAATATTTAAAAGTATGCCAATACTAGCCATACTAACAAGTAATGAAGAACCGCCATAAGATAAGAAAGGTAAAGTTACCCCAGTTACAGGAATAAGTCCTACTACTACAGCTAAATTTAATAAAGCCTGAATAATTAAGCCAAAGACAAGACCAAATGCTAAATATTTACCAAATAAATCATTAGCTTTTAATGATATAGTGATACCCCGATAAAAAATAATAAAAAATAAAATACTAACTATTAAAATTCCTAAAAAACCTAACTCTTCACTAATAATCGAAAAGATAAAATCAGTTTGGGGTTCAGGTAAATAAAAATATTTTTGGCGTGATTTTAAAAATCCTTGACCGAGAAGACCACCAGGACCAATCGCATACAAACTTTGAAGAATTTGATACCCAGAACCCAAAGGATCACTCCACGGATTTAAGAAACTTACTATTCTCTTCATTCGGTAAGGAGCTGCAATAATAATGCCAACAATACCAAGAAGACCAACTAGGCCAACTTTGACAAAGAAAGATATTTCGACCCCACTAATAAAGATTAAGACAACTAAAGTTAAAACAATAACCATCGCCGTACCAAAATCAGGTTCTAACATAATTAAAAGAAAAAATAAGCCAATAACTCCTAAAATAGGTAAAACACCTTTTTTTATACTTTTCATAATTCTTTTATTATTAGTTAAATATTTAGAAACATAAATAATTAAACCAATTTTGGCAAATTCTGA
>CANPXQ010000090.1 GCA_947586295.1 uncultured Bacilli bacterium | reverse complement strand
TCAATCATAACTTGGGTTCCTGACTTTTAGTGGCAAATTGGAATATTGTCACACTTCTATGTAAAATGCACATTTTATAAATATTTTTTTACATCACAAATATTATGTTCTAAAGTATCCATTAACCGATTAGCTAAATTAATAATTTTAGGATTTGTTAATTCCTTTTTATTTAATATAGCCGATAATTCAATAACCCCATTAAAAGTTCCCTGTAACATCATTTTAACTATTTTTTCATCAGTTACATTATTTATTAATTCCATATTAGTCATAATATTAGAACTTATTTTACCCACTTTACTAATTCCTTTAGCAGGTTGTTCATAATCCCCTAATAACTTTATAGCCTCAATTCTAATTAAATTATATTCTTTTCTTTCATCTATAAATACTTTTTCAATAACTTTACTTTTAATTTTTGTTAAAACATCATCGATACCGATAATTCCCATATCTACAATTTTATAAATATTATTTAAAACTAAAATATCATTTTTCAAATTAAATCACCTATATGTATTATAGGTGATTTAATAAAAATTATACTTCTTGAATAACGGCAATAATCATTGGCTTACATTCTGTTTCTTGATATAAATATTTACTTAATTCTTCTCTAATTTCAATTTTAATTTGATTATAATCTACATATTTAGGATTAATATTACGATTAATAATTTCTTCACATATTTTTTTAATTTCAGCAATTAAATCTTGAGAATATTTAATATAAATAAATCCCCTAGTTGTTACTTCTGGACCAACTATTAATACTTTATGTTGTTTATCAACTGTAGCAGATATTAAAACAATTCCATTTTCACTGAGCATTTCTCGGTCTTTAATAACTAAATCACCAATATCATCATTACTTTTACCATCTATTAAAATATCATTTACTTTTATTATTTCTTGTTTATCTTGTAATACGCCATCAACAAAATTAACTACTTCGCCATTTTGTTTTAAAATAATATTTTCATTTAAAATACCTAGTTCACTAGCAATAGAAGCATTATTAAACATATAGCGATATTCTCCTTTAACTGGCATATAGTATTTAGGTTGCATTAATTTTATCATTAACATAAGGTCTTCTCTAGCAGCGTGCAATAATATTTTTTTATCTCGAGGAATAGTTACAATATTACAACCAAACATTGCTAATTCATTTTGCAATTTAACTAAAATTTTTTCAGTACTATCATATCTTGGTTCAGCAAAAACAATAGTGTCAGTTTCTTTTAAAGTAACAAATTTATCATAACCATTTAAAATTTTAATTAAATTTTGATATGGATAAGCTCGATCATCATTTATTAATAAAATAGCATCAGGATCATTAATATTAGATAAGTCTCCTAATAAATCAGGAGGTATTTGTAAATAACCTTCATTTTTAGCAAAATTAATAGCATTTTGTAATGATTTACCCATTACTACTACTTTGCGATGTTTATTAGAAGCTGCTTTGATAATTTCTTCAATAGTATATAAATGTCCCGCTAAAACCGAAAAAAGAATTCTTTTTTCATTATGATTAATTGTATCACGATAAAATTCTTCTAAGCGATGAAATGGCGAAGTATGCCCATTTACTTCAGCAAAAGAAGATTCACATAATAGACATAAAACATTTTGTTTACCTACATAAGCAATTTTACCTAAATCCATATCATAAGCGCCACGCATTGAAGCATCAATTATAAAATCCCCGGTATAACAAATAGAACCATCTTTGGTATTAATAACATACATTACAGCATCAGGACAACTATGTGTTACCGAAATAGGAAAAATAGATACCGAATTAAAATTAAGTTTCCGATGTGGTTTTATTTCTAAAATATTTTTTTCATTAACACCATCTTCTAATAATTCAAAACGAGTATATTTAGTGGCATATACTTTTAACTCGGGAATTATTTTCACAATATCGGCAACACTACCCATATTTTCTTTATGACCGTGGGTAATAAACAAACCTTTAATTCTTTTACGATTTTTTTCTAAATAACTAAAATCAGGCATAATATAATCTATACCTAAAACATTTCCACTAGCATATTTTATTCCACAGTCAAAAATAAAAATATCGTCATCTACTTCAACAATATAACAGTTTTTACCACTTTCTGCTAAACCACCTAAGCCAAAAATCTTTATTTTACTCAAATTTATCACCTTCTATAATTATTTAAAAAGTTCTTTGGTTACATTTATTATATCAAAGTTATTTTTGAAAATAAAGATTTTATTGTTCAATAAAATCCTTAATTATTTGACAAAATTTGGCGTTATTGCTGATATATTTTTTTCCTTTAAAAGTTTTCGCTTCTTTTAATTTTTCTTCTAATTCCGATACTTCTGCTTTTAAAATATAACCCATACGGGAAAATTCCTCCGCTATTTGTAATTGATGATTATTCGTATGTTCCTTATATTCCCGTCTTCTCGGAACAGCTATAACTTTTTTATTTTTCTCTAAAGCATTCATAATTGAACCTACTCCCGCATGCGTAATTAATAAATCACATTTTTCAATATATGAATCTAATTCTTCCATAGATAATAATTTTAATATTTTCATATTTTTAGATTCATAAACTGTTAATCCCGCTTGCACTATTACTTCTTCTTTTATTATCTTTTTATTTATTAATTCATCAATTTTTTCTAATAATCTTTTAAAACTTTTATCTTGAGTTCCTAATGTTACAAATATCATATGTCCTCCTAAAAAATAAATCCTGCATATATAGCTTTAGGATAAAGTTTTAACATACTTTCCCATTGGACTAAAAAAAGATCGGCAAAAAGATATATTAACTTTCCGGTAACGGTTTTTTTATATATATTAGCCATTGTTTCAATATATATTATTTTACTACCAAATAATTTACCAATAACACACATTGGACCTGCAGTATGAGCACCTGTTGTAATAATATATTTAGGATGAAATAAAATATAATAATAAAAACTTTTAAAAGTATTAAATAATAATTTAAAAGGATAAATAAAAAAATGTTCTTTAGTTCCATATACTAAATAACCCATTTTATTTTTAAACTCTGTTTTTAATTTTTTAGTTGATTCCGTTTTTTCCGTAATTAAATATGAATCATATTCTTTAAATAATGGTCTAAGTTGTAATAATTCTTTTAAATGCCCTCCAGTTGATGATATAAATAGGACTTTTTTATTTTTCATAGTATTATTAACTATCTCCTTCATCTTAATTTTAGCACATAAAAAACAAATAAGCCAAACTTATTTGTTTTTAGATTTTTTTTAGCAGTTGCGATCGTAAACATTTGATACGACATTTTCTTCACAACACGTATATTCAGGTCGATAAGTATGACGATATACGTGATGATTAATAATCCGAGTATTACAAGGCATAATATGAGGAACTTCATAGCATATGTATCTATGACATACTCTTTCTTGAGGACATTCATAAATTGGGCTACAACAAGCTCCCATATGTGCTTCAGGACAACAAGAATTCATAGGCATTCCCATTTCTTGTTTACTTTCAAACATTTTATCTTGTTTCATTTCTTTTATTTCTTCATTAAAATAATTCATATTAACAAATCCTTTCTAATTTATCCTATTCTAAATTTTTATTATTGTTTAGGACTTTGCCATATATATTATTTTCTTTTTACATTATAAAGATAATTTGTAAGGATTAGATGCTGTTCCTTCTCCTGAAGATAATACTACATCAGAGGAGATATAGAAAGTAGGACGAGCAGAGGCAGCTATATTAACATCAGCAACATAACAGGCGTATACACCACCATTAGCGGCCACATCAAATGCGCTTCCACCATTAGGGGAATCACGCAAAATTGTCCAATCTGCACCATTTAATAGCCAATCACTACCAAAAGCATCCCTATAATCTCCATATGGTGCTTGTTGACTTCTTGAATTGGAAGCTTGTAAATTCCAGAATTTACTATC
>CANPXQ010000089.1 GCA_947586295.1 uncultured Bacilli bacterium | reverse complement strand
TTGGACCTTTAAACTATCTATTAAATTACCAATTACTTTTTCTTCATTACGGGCAGGTATTAAAATAGCGAAAAAGTTTTTATGACTACTATTTTTTAATTTACGTTTTTTAGGTAATAATATTCCTATCATACCCGATATAGCGAAATATAACCCATATAAAAATATAATTATAAAAAATACATAATAAATTTTTACTACCATAATCTAACCTACTAAATAAGAGTTAAATTTACTCTTTGTCTTTCTTTATCAATTTCTTTTATGTGTACTTCTATTATATCACCAACTTTTAATATTTCACTAGGGTGTTTTACATATTCTTTACTTAAACAAGAAATATGAATTAAAGCATCATCGTGAAGACCAATATCTACAAAAGCCCCAAAAGATGTGACATTTCTAACTGTACCTTCTAAAGTATCTCCTACTTTTAAATCATCAATCGATAAAATATCACTTCTTAAAGTCATTTGTTTAATTTCATCACGAGGATCAATTATACCATTAACTAAATTATCTTTAAGCATCTTTATTTTATCTAAACTAATATTATATTCTTGACTTAATTTATTTTCCTCAATTTTATTTAATTGTTCTATTATTTGTTCTTTTCCAACTAAATTTAAATCTAAATTATATTCTAAAGCTATTTTTTCTACTAAAGGATAATCTTCGGGATGAATATTAGTTTTATCTAAAGGATTATTCCCATTTAAGATTCTTAAAAAACCAGCGGATTGTTCAAAAGCTAAAGAATCTTTATTAAATAATTTTCGTAAATCTTCTCGACTTTTAAATAAACCTTTTTCTTTTTTATATTTCATAATTTTCGTAATTAATTTTTGATTTAAACCGGAAACATATTTTAAAATTGCTTCACTAGCATTATTTAAATTAACTCCTACTTTATTCACTATTTTACTTACCACGAAAGCTAATTCTTCATCTAATTCTTTTGTTTTTAAATCGTGTTGATATAAACCAACACCTATACCTTTAGGATCTATTTTTACTAATTCCGATAAACTATCTTGTAATCTTCTTCCAATACTTACAGCGCTTCTTTGTTCAACAGAAAAATCAGGGAATTCTTTTTTAGCGATTGTAGAAGCAGAATAAATACTAGCCCCAGCTTCACTAACTATAACATATTTTACCTTTAAAGCCTTTTTCTTTATTAAATTAGCAACAAATTTTTCACTTTCGCGAGAAGCAGTACCATTACCAATGGCTATAATATCTATATGATATTTATTTATTAAATTAAGCATTATATCTTCCGCTTCTTTAACTAAATTTTTAGGTTCGTGAGGATAAATAACACCAATATCTAATAGATTACCATTACCTTGTAAAACTGCTAATTTACAGCCAGTTCTAAAGCCAGGATCAAAACCTAAAACAACTTTTTCTTTAATTGGAGGAGTTAAAAGTAAATTTTCTAAATTAGAACCAAATTCTTTAATACCAAATTCACTAGCTTTATCATATATATCCGCTTTTATATCACGTTCTAAAGAAGGAAACATTAATCTTTTCCAAGCATCTAATATAAAAGACTTTACCTTTTCTTCTAAAGGAAATTTTGCACCTTTTAAAACTTCTTTTTCTAAATAAGCTAGTATTTTGGCATCTTCTACTTTTAAATTATAAGAAATAATATTTTCTTTATTAGCCCGATTAATCGCGAGAATTTGATGAGGTTTAATATCTGTTATCTTGATACTAAAATCATAATAAATAGTATATAATTTTTTTTCATCAACAGCTTCTTTCTTTATTTTAGTTTTAACAATTCCCCATCTATAAAAATAACTTTTAATCCATTTCCGATATTTAGGATTATCACTAATCCAATCAGCAATAATATAACCTGCATTAGTAATAGCCTCATCAACACTCTTAACTTTTTCATTTAAGAAATTAGTAGCAAGATCTTTAGCTGAAGCCTTAGGAAACGTCATTATTAACTTTGCTAGAGGTTCTAAACCTAATTTAATAGCTTCCGTCCCTTTAGTTTTTCTTTTTTCTTTATATGGTAAATAGATATCATCTACTTCTTTTATTTTCTCACAGTTTAATATTTCTTCCTTTAATTCTAAAGTTAATAATCCTTTTTCAGCAATTAACCTTATTACATCTTCTTTTCTTTCTTTTAAATTTACTGCATATTTATATTCTGTTTCAATACTTCTTAAATCATCTTCATTTAAATTACCAGTAGCTTCTTTACGATAACGAGCCATAAAAGGTATAGTTGCTCCATCTTCTAACATCTTTATAACACTTTTAACTTGATAATTTTTAAAACCCAATTTATTACTTACATTATTAATTAATTCTTCATTCATAATATCATCCTTTATAAGTATACCTAAAAATGATATTTAAAACAAGTTATTTCATGATTATTAAATATTCCTATTGCTTCTAAATAAGAAAAAATAATTGTTTTACCTACAAAAGACATATTTCTTATTCTTAAATCTTTACTTATTATATCCGCTATTATATTTTCTTTTTTTAAATCATTATAAATAACCTTATTATTTGTAAAATGCCATATATAACTATCAAAACTTTTAGATTCTTTAATGATATTTAAAATTACTTTAGCATTATTTATTATTGCTTCTATTTTCTTTCTATGACGAATTATATCTTTATTTTGCATTAATAATATAATATCTTCTTCTTTTAATTTACTTACTTTTAAAATATCAAAGTTTAAAAACGCTTTTTTTATACTTTCTTCTTTTTTTAATATTGTTTCCCACGATAATCCCGCTTGCATTATTTCTAATGCTAAATACGCAAATAATTTATTATCTTGATGTTTGGGAATACCCCAAACATCATCGTGATATTTTAAATACAAGGGATTATTTAAATTAACCCAACTACATCTATTTAGGACTTTCTTCATAATATTTTCTTTCCATTAAATTACTAGCTACAAAATCTAATTCATCATATTCTTCATCAGATAAATCATCAATTATATTATCTATTTGAAAAAGTATTTCATCAAAAGAAGAATATTCATTAACAATAATATTATATTTTTTTAAGATAGCTATTTCACTATCTTTTATTATTATTTTATTTATTTTTCTTAATGCATCCATATTTAAATTTTATCATAATAAAAAGGACTATAAAAGCCCTTTTATACTAATTATTGTAATTCTAATTTATAAGGATTAGATATAGTCCCTTCTCCTGAAGATAATACTACATTAGAAGAGATATAGAAAGACGGACGCGCAGAGGCAGCATAGCCAGCATTAACGACATCGCGGTAGTCCACGAGACCATCGGAATACACACTGAACGCATTGCGGCCACGGTAAGAATCGCGCGAAATTGTCCATTCAAAATTATTAAATAACCAGTCACTTCTAACTGTATCTCTATAATCTCCATATGGTGGTTGTTGACTTCCTGAATCGGAAGCTTGTAAATTCCAGTATTTACTATCTGCTCCATACATATAATCACTTATATACATTAATCCTATTTCATCTTTATATATTAGATCTTCTTCGGTACAATTAATTTTGGTTTGATTATCTTCTTCACTATAACAAACTTTATCTCCTATTTGTACTTTATTTTTCCCTAGTTCAAGCTCATATGCTTCTTTGGCATTAGAACTATATATATTACTATTGTTTGCTCCACCTACTATCCAGTTATGTTCTACTATCATATTTTTTAATTCTGATAAGTTATCTGTTAAATATGTATCAAAATAATATTCATTTAAGTTTTTTGTATTTAAGTTACTATATCTCCATATATTTACATCATCATAGTTACCTACTCCCTTTGTACTATTCCATAGATAACCATCAGGTTCTTGGTTATAGGCATCATCTTCTCCTAATTCTGTTGTTGTAGCTGATGTTGCTTTTATTAATTTTGTTTCATAAGCTCCTAATTCATTTTTAAATGTTCCTATTATTCTATATAATTTATCTTCACTACATTCACTACCTACACATACATAGTTATTTA
>CANPXQ010000088.1 GCA_947586295.1 uncultured Bacilli bacterium | reverse complement strand
ATAAAATAAGTGAAGAATATAAAATGAGTCCTCAAGAATTTATAATTGCTAATCCAGAATATCGAAATGAAGATGCTTTATTAACTGAAGGAGATTTAGTTAATATTACTTATATTGATCCTGTTTTAACTTTAGTTTATGAAGTTGATGAAATAATTGAAAATGTTACGCCATTTAGAAAAGTAGAAGAAGCTGATGCTTCTAAAGATTATGGTTATCGGAAAATTGTTACGCCAGGTGTTGATGGCCTAGCTTTAGACTATGCGGTATATCAAGTAATTAATGGGGAAAGAAGTAGTGAAGTACGCGTAGTTCAAGAATATCGGAAAATAATTAGAGAAAAAGTAGATGAAGTTACAATGGTAGGAACAAGATATTCGCCAAGCGGTTATCAAATATCTAGTGGTGGTAACTGGGAATATCCGACAAATTATCCATATTATGTTACTAGTCCATATGGTTGGCGAAGTGGTAAAATGCATTTAGGTTTGGATATATCCGGAACAGGATATAATTCCCCAATTTATGCTGTTGATAGTGGTACGGTTGTTGAAGTATCTTATCGATCTACTGATGGTAATTTTGTTATTATTGAACACGCTAATAATATTTATACCCAATATGCGCACTTAGCAAAAGCTTTAGTTAAAGAAGGACAAACAGTTACTAAAGGACAAAAAATAGCCCAAATGGGACACAGTGGTTTAGCTTTTGGTACGCACTTACACTTTGGGGTTTCTATTGGTTGGCCATATCACGGCTCTTATGAATTTAAAGACCCGCGCAATTATATTAAGTTTTAGGTGTAATATGAAAGCTGTAGTATTATGTAGTGGATCTAAAGGAAATTCCACGTATGTTGAAACTAGTCGCAATAAGATCTTATTAGATGTAGGAATGAACTATAAATATTTATGTGAAAAATTGCAAAAAATAGGTGTTAAGCCAGCAGATATTAATTATATTATTATAAGTCATACCCATTCTGATCATATTGCTTCTTTAAAAACTTTCATCGCTAATAATAATCCCACGATTGTTTTAAGTTCAAAAATCGCTAAAGAATTAAAATTACAAGATTATCCTAATATATATATTTATGAAGATGATATCGATTTAGATGGTATATTAATTAAAGCCATTCATTCATCTCACGATGCTTTGGATTCTCGCAATTTTATTATCAATGATTTTGGTAAAACTTTAGCATATATAACGGATACGGGTTATATAAATAATCGTTATTTTAAAGATTTAGTTAATTTAAATATATATTTATTTGAAAGTAATCACGATATTGAACTTTTACAGCACGGTCCTTATCCCGCTTGGCTTAAAAGAAGAGTATTATCTGATGATGGACACTTATCTAATAAAGCGGCTTCTTTTTACTTGTCTAAATTAGTTGGCCCTAATACTGAAAAAATTATTTTAATTCATTTAAGTGAAACAAATAACTTAGAAGAAATAGCTTTGGAAACGATTCATAATACTTTTATTGATCGCGGAGTAGCTTTTAATAATATTTCTTGTGCTAAACAAAATGAAATGACCGAGGTAGTAGAAGTATGATAAGAATATTATGTGTAGGAAAAATAAAAGAAAAATACTTAAAAGAATTAATTACCGATTATTTAAATAGAATAAAAAAATATCATAAAATAGAAATTATCGAGCTTAAAGATAATCCTATCTATGAAAAAGAAATAATGGCTATAAAAGAAAAAATAAAACCAACGGATTATAATATTGCTTTAGATATATTAGGCAATGAAGTAACAAGCGTTTCCTTTTCCCAAAAGATAGACCAATTATTAATGAATTATGGTAATATTACTTTTATAATAGGAGGGTCTTTAGGTTTAGATAAACAGATAAAGAGTCTAGTAAATGAATGTATAAGTTTTTCAAATTTAACTTTTCCTCACGGTTTATTTCGAGGAATATTATTAGAACAAATATATAGGTCATTTAAAATAATTAATAATGAGACATACCATAAGTAGGAGAAAATATGAATTTAAAAGAAGTAAGTGATTTATTTAAAGAAAAAGCAGTTAAATATAATAAAGAAGTAGAGGAAACTAAAAAAGAAATAAATTTATATGAAAAAGTAATCGCTGATTTAGAAAATAATCGTTTAAGTATACCGGCGCAAAAATTATTATATGAAAAGTATCGAATAAAATTAACTAAAAGTAATGCTAAAATTATGCTTTTAACGCTTAGAACCGATCTTTTTGTCTTAACTGAAAAGTTAAAAATAACTCAAGAAAAATATAAGTTTTCCTGCTATGCTATTCATTCTTTAAGCTATAGACAAGTTGCTTTACCTTTTTTAATTGATTTTATAAATACGGAATTGCATAAAAGTAATATTGCTGAGATAGATATAATAAAAATAAATGAAAAATTAAAAATTCATAATGCTAATGTAAGGCATAATAAAAAGAATTCTATTTTAAGTACGGATTTACATTTAATTATTAATATGTTAAATCAGGGATATGAAGAAATTATACCTATTGAAAATAATAATGCTTTGAAATTAGATTTAATTGTCGATAAGTTATGTTCTATTATTGATAAAGATGAATTAGAAGAAATAAAAGATAATTTTAATTTAGAAGAAATTTATGGTAATGTATATAATAATATTGATTTTAAATATATTTATACTGAATTATTACGTTATATTCAAAATAAAATATATGAATTAATTACTTTATTAAAAAAAGAAGAATATTATTTTGATATTGAAACTTTAAAGATAATTAAAGAGGAATATAAAAATTATTATCATAAATATATCTTTATAAGAGAAAAGATAGATAATCTAAATATTGATTTAATACCTGAAGAGAACGCAGAAGTACCTATTAAGGAAGATAATTATAAACTTTATTATTCTAGTAATAATATAGATCCTTTAAAATGCTTTTTTATGCGAGATTTAACATCTATTAGAGAAGAAAGTTTAATAAGAATATGGCAATTATTAGAAAACTTTAAATATAAAGAAAAAGTAACAATAAAACATTTAGGAGTTAGCAATTATATTGAAATTAAAGATGATCAAATTCGGATTATTTTAAAACCTTTAAGTAAAGATAATTATTCTATTCAAGGCGTATTTATTAAAAAAAGTGATAATTTAAGAGAAGTATATCAAAATATGTTTAATCGACCTACAGCTGAGGTTAATGATGAATATTCTAAACAAGTAGAAGAGCAAATAAAAATGTATGTTGAAGAATATGGAAGAAAAGGTAGAAGATAGGAAGTGCAAGAATGATTGGCAATGATTGGGATACATTATTAAGTGTTATTTGGAATAGCCCCGGATTTAATAAGTTTTATCAAGGGATAATGAAGGAATATGAAAAAAAAGAAATATATCCTCCTAAGGAACATATTTTTGAAGCTTTAAAGTTAACTAGTTTTAAAGATACTCGAGTAGTTATAGTGGGACAAGATCCTTATCACGGAAAAGGGGAAGCTATGGGACTATCATTTTCAGTTAATAAAGGAATTAAAATACCACCATCTTTACAAAACATATATAAAGAATTATATGATGATTTAAAAATAATGCCTAAAAAAGATGGAGATTTAACTAATTGGGCCAAAAATGGTGTTTTACTTCTTAATGCTGTATTAACAGTAGAAAAAGATAAAGCTGCTTCTCATAGAGGTAAAGGTTGGGAATTATTAACAGATTATATAATAAAACTATTAAATACTAAAAATGAACCAGTTGTATTTATTTTATGGGGTAACTTTGCTAAAGAAAAAGCAAAGTTTATTACTAACCACAATCATTATATTATAACTAGTCCTCATCCATCTCCTTTTTCAGCTTATTCGGGTTTTTTTGGTAGCAAACCTTTTAGTAAAACTAATAACTTTTTTATAAGTAAAAGCTTACCTCCAATTAATTGGGATTTAAATTAATTAACTTTACACTTTTTGTAAAGTTTTTTTAAACTAAAAACAAGTCGTTGATATATATATATATAGTGCGACCAGGAAGGTCTTATAATTTAGCAGGTGG
>CANPXQ010000087.1 GCA_947586295.1 uncultured Bacilli bacterium | reverse complement strand
ATCTTCAACATATATATCATAACATATCTTTTTTAATTTTTGTATTGTTTTATCACCCAATATCTAATACACAGCAATAAAATTTACATATTCTGTAAAGTATACTAAAAAATCCCAAAGATAATAATTTGGGATTTTTAGATATTACTCTTCAATATATAGAGTAAAAAATACTCGACAATATTAAAGAAAAATATGTACTTTAGTAATACCTGTAGTACATATTTATAATTTATCCTATTTTTTTATTTTTAAAGTACCAGTTTTTTCTAATTTTTTTTCTTCTTTGCGATAATTTAAGGCTATGCCAATAGTGAAAACATACGCTAGTAAATAAAACCATAACATTAGGATAACTATATTAGCAAGTCCTCCATAAAAAGCTTTGTAATTAGCTATATTAGATACATAAAAAGAATATATATAAGTAGATATTATCCAAAAGAAGCTGGTGAAAAAAGCTCCATAGCCAACATTTTTACTTTCCACCATTTTATTTGGCGCCATTGTATAAATAATTTTAATAAAAAAGTAAATAATGATCCAAGTAATAGGGCCTTGTAAAAATTTTATGATTGAAGTTATATTAGATATAATATGGGGAGATAAATTAGCATATTGAACTAATTCCACAATTTTATTACCAAATACGGGAATTATTAACATAAAGATAAATAACATAATTAATATTAAAGTCATAACAATAGCTTTAATTCTTCTTCGAATAAAACCATTATCTTTAGCCCCATATATTGCATTTGAAGTAATAATAATAGATGCCGGACCATTACTAGCGATAAAATAACCAATAATGATAGTAATTAAAAATGTTATTCCCCCTTCATGAATAGATGAAACATTTAATAACATATCGGCTATATCAGATGAAAAAACATTAGTTAAAAAAGAAGATATTGTATCGGTTGAAAGATTTAAAAAAGCTGCGCCATAACTTATTAAAGTTATCGTTGGTACAATAGCAAGAACAAAGAAAAAAGCTAATTGTCCAGGCA
Organism: uncultured Bacilli bacterium; assembly: GCA_947586295.1. Classification (GTDB taxonomy): domain Bacteria; phylum Bacillota_I; class Bacilli_A; order RF39; family UBA660; genus Onthocola_B. The sequence goes on along the minus strand of CANPXQ010000087.1, from coordinate 3,111 downwards.
AAATAACCATTTCAGGTTTAGAAATAATTTCTTTAAAATTATTCCAAAATTCTTTAAATTCGCTTTTTAATTTATTTTTCATTTTAAAACCTTTTGTTTTTTCATATCTTCTACAGCTTCATTCATCGCATCTTCAATAGTTTTAATATTATCCATAATCATACTATGACCAAACTCTGCTCCAAATTCATATGGTAATTTCGCTATTTCTTTAGTTAATTTATGCATATAATTAGTAACTTGTTTTTCACTATAACCAACAACATAAATAACAAATTCATTACCATCTGTCCGCATTATTTCACTATTATCTAATTGGGTTTTAACTAAAGCATTAGCCATAGCCATTATTTGCTTATCTCCTTCAGCATAACCATATATATCATTAATTTCTTGAATTTTATTTAAATCAACAACAATAATTGCTTGAGGATAAATAGTATTATTATTCCAAATACTAATATTTTCATTTAAATAATTCCGATTCTTTAAACTTGTTAATTGATCGATAAATTTCATTTTATCATCTTTTCTTATTCTTCTAGCAATAGTAATTTTTTTGCTTTTTTTAATTACAAAAGCTATTAACAATAAGAAAATAATTAATAATGCAATTATGTATTTAGCTAAACGACTCATTATCGAGCCTTTTTTAGTAATTTCATAATGATTTTCTAAACCTTTAATTTCAATAACTTTTTTATCCAAAGTACTTAAATATTTTTGAAATAAAGTAGCAAGTACTTCATTATTATTAATTTTAAATTCATAACTACTATCTAAACTATTAACATATCTAATATCATAATCTTTAAAATAAATATTTTTATTATAATCATAAATATTATTATCAATCATAATATAATAATCATTATCTTTTAGTTTCTTAAGTTCCTTTTTTAAAGTTTTTAAATTATTATAAGGAATAATTTCCATATTATTTAAAGTTTTTAAATAATTAAATAATTTACTATTATTTTCCACATAAACTTTTTTATTTTTTAAAGAATTAAGCGAATTAATAACGGAACTATTACTCTTTTTACTAATAATATTATAAGTAATTATTGGCCCCTTAATACTAGTAATATCATTAACTAAATTATAATAATTAAAATATACTTCTACTTCATTATTTTTTAAAGCTTCATTAAATTTAGTTAAATCATTGTATTTAATAAAATTAAAATCAACATTGGCAAATTCACTAAAATTACTTAAATATACGGCCACAATTCCTCCGTATTTCCCTCCCATAATTACTTCATAAGGGCTCGTATTTACAAACCCATAATTATGAACTATACTTTGTAATTTATCGACTTGAACATCGGTTATATTTAAACTTTTTAAAAATAATTGAAATTCGTGTTCATTAAAATATTCTTGGAAATTTTCTTCCCACTCATTATAGTATTTTCTTAAAATAGTACTTAGAATAGAAGAATCTGTTTGTAAAGTATAATAAATGGGAATATCACTAAAATGATAATCAATATAATAATTATTACTTAAAATAACATCTAAATATTGCATTAAAGGAACAATTAAATAATCAACTTCGTTATTTAAAGCAGCATATAATTCTTCATCATTATTATAATTTTTAAGATTATTAAAACCTTTTAAATAACTATTTAAATAACTACTATTATTACTTAAAATACCAATATTTTTATTTTTTATCTCATCATTATTTTTAATTATTTCTTCTTTAGAACCAATTAAAACATAATGATCGGTATAAAAAGGTAAATCATTAGCATTTATTTCATTTTTTAAAGCCAAAGTAATACCTTCAAAAGTATTTCCATAATTATAAGTAATGGGATTTAATTGCATTTTATATTCTAAAGAAAAATCATTTAAAAAATCATAAAATACTCCTTCAGCATTTTTGCCAAATACATTTGCATTATTAATAATATTTATATTTTGAACACTATTAATATTATTATTAATCCAATTACGTTCATTAACTGTTAATTTATTATCTTTATTATTAATTAAAAATAAGGCTATTCCTATCCCTAGGAGAATAACAATAATAATACTACTAATAGCAATCAGCTTTTTCTTCTTTTTCATATCTATTCAGCACTTTCTTTTTTAGTTATATTATTCCAAACTATTCCTTCACTAGCAGTATTTTTCGCTCCCATTAAAGTAAAACCATCACTGTTTTCACTAGCATCAGCGGTAATAGTAAAGTTTAAATCATAATAACTTAAAATATTTTCATCAAAATTAGTTAAAGAAGCGGCGGCTTTACTTTCCGCTTCTACTAAAGAATAATCAGCAATAAATTTAATTCTAATATAAATAATACGTCCTTTAACATTAAATGTTACTTCACTAACTTCTTCTAATTCTTCTAAAGAAGCAATATAGTTATTTTTAAAATCTTCGGTTATAGGATGTTTACTAATATCTTTTAAACGATCTCCATAGACAGTTTCACTACCACCAAAAAAGTAAGTAGCGACAACTACACAAATGGCAATAAAACAAGCAACTAAAATAGCAATTAGAACAACTAAAATCTTATTTTTTTGCCAAAATTCTTTTAATTTTTTCAAATCCAACACCTCTTGGTACTATTAATTATACTACATTATATTTTTATAAGCAATTTAATATTTAAAAAAGTACCCTTTTGGTACTTTAGACGCGAGCATAATTTTGCGCTTTATTTTCGATAGTATTTATGATATTTTTAACTGTCTTTTTAATACTAGCATTTAATTGTATTTCATCATCTGTTCTTTCAACAAATTGATTAAATAATATACTTTTCGCTACGACGATAGTCTCACTATCATTTAAAATATTTTTATTTAAAGCTAAGATAAATAATTCATAAACATATTTTAAATCCAGATTAATATTATTTCCGGTTAAAATATATCTACTCATTGTAAGTAAGTATTTTTTTAACTTTATATCTTCTTCAAATAAATGAACTAAATCCATATAATCAACTCCGTGCTAAGTATATTAACACACTTTTTTAAAAATAACAAATTATTTTGCTAATGTTAATTTAAAAATGAAGTGCAACACAACAACATTGAAAAAGACATATGAATAATCTATAATATCTTTTCGCAG
>CANPXQ010000086.1 GCA_947586295.1 uncultured Bacilli bacterium | reverse complement strand
CTTGTTCAGTAAGGCCAGCTTTTTTAAATAAATCTTGCATTTCCATTGCTAAATTATGAGTTATAAAATCACTTTCTATTTTAATATTATCATCTTTAAGAAAATCTCCTAATTCTTCATTTTCTTCTGAATTAATACTTTGATTAATACTGCAATCTGTTAATAGTAATTGATTGTTCTCTTGTACTTCCATTAAGGAAATACCCAAATATTCAGCAATTTCCTTATCGGTTGGCCATCTTCCTAATTCATCTGCATATTTTTCTAATTTTTTACGATATTGACTTAATTCTTCATTTTTGTTAATAGATACACCTGTTTTTTTACCATATATATTGATAGCACGTAAAATGGCTTGTCTTATCCACCAAGTAGCATAAGTAGAAAATTTAAATCCTCTTTCTAGTTCAAAGCGTTCTATCGCCGTCATCAAACCAATACATCCTTCTTGCAATAAATCTTCATAATCTACCCGTGAATGACGATATCTTTTAGCAATACTTATAACTAAACGACAATTATGTTCATAAAAATATTTATATGCCTCTTGATCACCTTGTTTTATTTTGGTTAATAAAAAGTATTCTTCTTCTTTAGTTAAAACATCTAAATTTCTTTTCTTAATTTCAGCAAAAAAAGCATCTACGCCAGTTGGCATATAATTAGATATATCTTCTCTCATTTCTTTTGTTGAATCAAAATAAGAATCTTTTTGTTCTTCTTCAACTAATGCATTATTATCTTCTGCTAAATCAATATTATTTAAAGTACAATATATTTCCACAAATAAAATGATTAAATCATCATCAAAAACTTTATTTAAACCATATTTTTTTATTTGGGCAAAATTGGTATTAACTAATTTTGCTACCAAATTTTTAAATATAGGACTTTGTTCAATTAAATCAATAATAACATTAGGAACGGGAGTATAATCTAATAAATTAAACCAATTTATTAATTTGGCTAATTCTTTACTAGCATCATTATTGGGATCTATATTACTAGTAATATAATTTAATAAAATAGATATTTTATTATCAGCTAGATGATGTTGAATAATGTTAATTATATATTTTCTTGCTCCTTTTAAATAATATTCTTCATTAAAAGCTAAATCATCTAGTCGTTTATTAAAATAATTTTCAAGAATTAAAGTAAAATCTTCATAATTTTTAAAAACATAGCTATATTTTTGATATAATTCTTGCCAAATATCTTGATTTGCCATTTTAAAAGTCCCCTTTCTTAAATGCGTTTTTATATTATAACTTTATTTTATTATTTTTTCAACTCAAAATTACTTTGTCAAAGATGAATGATTATCTAAATTTGTTATTGTAGTATTTAAAAATTCATTGATATTTTCTTTAAACAATAAAAGCATTTGACGATAATAATTTTGGAAAGTAAAAATGTCCATATTTAATAAGATGGCAATATCTTTTGAATTAATTTCTCTATTCTCTAAATAACTTAAAATAATGATAGCTAAAATAATTGCTTCTTTAACTGATAAATTTAAAAGAATTTTCATAAATACAGGACTTTTTAAAAGTTCAATTGCTCTAATATAAAATTCCCTTAATTCTATTGTTACTTCATTAGATACAATTTCATTATCTTGAGTATTTTCTAAATTCATTATTTCTGAATTTTCAGTTAAAATATTTATAATATGTATTAAAACTTTTCTAACACTTTTATAATTAAAATCTCTTGCTTGATATTCTATTGGTTTATCTAAATCAGTACCATAACGAGAATTTATAATATTTTTTTCTTTTGCACTTAATAATGATATTGCTTTTATATATTCTTCTTTAGTAAAATTAGGGTTTAATTTATATAATTGATAAAATATAGTACCTTTAATATATTTTTTTGGCGCTCTTAAATGCTTTTTCATTAAGCCAATAATATTATAATATCTAGTTTGCATACTACTAGTAAATTCTGGTGATACTTTTGGATGTTCTAAATCATCACCATTACGTAAATAAAATATTTTTTTATCTTTATCTTTTAAATTAGCAATTTCAGCATCAATTTCTTCTTTAGAATAATTACTAAATTGCTCATAAATAGATATATTTTTTTTAGACATAGTTCTCTTCCTTTCTTTCTTTTGCTCAGTTTTATTTAATTTGGCAATATTTCTTTTTATTTTGTCAAAAATAATAACATATAAAATCTTACTATATTTTTTTGGATCCCATAAAGCACTTGTAACGGGATGTTCTAAATCAGTACCATAACGATAAAATATTATTTGTTTATCATTATCGTTTAACATTGAAATACCTTGATCAATTTCTTCTTTACTATATTTAAAAAGACATTCATATATCGTTTTAATAGAGCGATGATGTTTTAAAATATTTCTAATTTTTTCTACTACTAAACCATATAAATAATCTAAATTTGCTGTTTTTTCTTTAACTTTTTTTTGATGATGTTCTAAATCTTCGCCATTTCTTAAATAAAATATTCTTTTATCTTCTTCTTTTAATTTAGTAATAGCAGCATCAACCTCTTCTTTAGAATAATTTGGAATAGTATCATAAATAGTCTTAAGTTGACGCGGTTTTTTAACCTTTTTAGTTATTTCAATATTCGTATCAACATCACTAACATCAAGATTATAAACAGTACTAGATTTAGGATGATTATAATGCCAACTACGTAATTTTTGTAGTTGTTGTTGGGCTTTCGTTGGATTATCTAAATAAAGAGCAAATTCTTGCGTTAAAGGACATTTTCTTAATTTAATAATAGCTTTAGATTCTTTTTGTCTAACTCTTTCTCTGGAAATGCCATAAATCTTGCCTATTTCTTCTAAAATTTTTTCTTCAGAATAATTTAAACCATAACGATATTGCAATATATCACATTCTATTTTAGTTAATCCTGCTTTTAAGAATAATTCTTCTATTTCTTTAGCTAAATTATCATTAATTATATCATCCTCTAAATTACTATGCTTGGAATCAGGAATAAAATCTTCTAATTCTATATCTTCATCTTCACCAATTTTAGTATTTAAACTGGTAGGAGTTTGTAAAAGTTCAAAATTTTCTTCTACTATACTGTATTTTAAATTTAAATATTTAGCTATTTCTACATAAGAAGGAGGATAACCTAATTTATTTTCTAACTCTTTAACTTGACTCACAAATTTGTTCAATTTTTCCATTTTATGAATAGGTATTCTAATATTACGAGAACTATTACCAATTGCTCTTATAAGAGCTTGTCTAATCCACCATATAGCATAAGTAGAAAATCTAAATCCCTTTGTTACATCATATCTAGAAATGGCCGTAATTAAACCAATATTTCCTTCTTGAATCAAATCTTCATAATCTAATCCCCGATTAACATATTTACCAGCAACACTTAAAACTAAGCGTAAATTATGATATAAAATTTTATTATAAGCTTCTTCATCACCAGCATTATATTTTAAAAACAATTCTTTTTCTTCTTCTTTACTCAAAACATACAATTTTTGACCTTTTATTTCTTTAATAAAGGCATTTGCCCCACTAGCATTATATGTTTTTTCTTGTTCTTCCATATAAATAGTACTATTATCAATTACATTATTTATACTACAATAAATATCTAAAAATTCAAATGCCAGTTCTTCTTTAAATATACTTTCTAAACCATATTTTTTAATTCTTTCTAAATTATTTTCAACTATCCGAGCTAATATATTATTTAATTTTTGATTATTAGTTACTAATTCTATTATTATACTTGGATCAGGAATATAATCTATTACTTGAAACCATTTTATTAATTTCTTTAATTCATTTTGTGATTCATTTAAATTCATATTAATATAAGAAGTTAAAATATCTATTTTAGTTTCTTTATCTAGCATACTTTTAACATATCTATTTAGTTTTAGTTTACTTTGATTTAAAAGATAATTTTTATAATTATATGAAACTTTATTGGGTAAATTATTAATAATATCTTTGATAATATTTTTTATAACCATTAAAAATTCAGAAGAAGATTTAAATATATAATTATAACTTTTATATATATCTAGATATTCTTCTTGTAAAAACTCATAAATTTCTTCAATAGAAGCATTTTTTAATTTGTCATAACTTAACTCTGTCATTTAATACCTCTTAAACTAAAACA
>CANPXQ010000085.1 GCA_947586295.1 uncultured Bacilli bacterium | reverse complement strand
TTCCATTATATCCATTGGGGAAAACTTATATTCATCTATATATAGTTTAACAATAGCATTTATAATGGTTGTTTTACCTGTACCAGGTCCTCCGGAAATAATTGTGATATTATTATTTAAAGAACCCATAATCGCTTTTTTTTGTTCCGCATTATAAGTTATATTATTTTTCTTTTCTAAAGTAGTTATTTTATCTTCTAATTTAGTTTGCTTTTTTGAAGGTATACTATCTATTAATTTTAATGTATGGGCAATATTTACTTCCGCTTCATAATATTTTTTTAAATAATATTTTTTATTTTCTAAAACAACTTTTTCTTCTTTAATTAAAATATCTAAATAATTTTCTAACTCTTCAGATTCCATATAGATATTAAATTCTTTTTGCAAAGAAGTATTAATTTCGGATAAATATAAAAAAGTATCACCATTATTATTACATAATATTTCCATAGCTTCAATTATACAAGCTTTTAGACGAACTACATTATTACCATATCTAGCAACATAAATATCATCGACTTTTTTAAAATTAATAATTTCTTTAATATCATAAAAATCATCATTTAAAATACCTTCGATATTATCTTTAAAACGATTATATATTTTACTACATTCTTCGATACTAAAACCTAAATTCTGAAATTTTAAAATTATATCACTACTCTTATTAAAATTTAATAACGAATTATATATTTTGGTAGCTTTAGATAAAGTCATTCCTTTAACTAATAATAAATTATCTCTATTTTCTTTTATTTTTTCTAAAGCATCTTCTTGAAATGTATCTACTATTTTTTTGGCCGTTTTTTCCCCACACGAATTGATGAAAGGAGATGCGAGGAATTCAATTATAGCTTCTTTAGTTGTCGGAGTACTTATTTCCATACTTTGGAATTGATATTGCTTACCAAACCTAGAATTATTAATTAATTCGCCATATAGGGTAACATTTAAATCTAATTTTACATCTATTAAGTTACCTACAATAGTTATCGTTTTATTTAAATATTCCCGCATTGCTTCATCATTAGTATCTTTTACACGAAATAAAGCGACAACATAACCATTGTCTTCATTAAAATAAATTGTATTTTTTATTTTTCCTTTTATATAATTCATAATGTCCTTTTGTATATCTTTCCTACTTCTAGTTTTTCATTTAGTGTGACTTCTAAATAATTATCTGTATGGCCCTTACTTTTATTATTATCAACTTTTTCAATTAGAACTTCGACAGTTTTTCCTTTAAAACTATTATAATATTCTTTTTCTAAATCGTTGGATAAAGCCATTAAAAGACGTACTCTTTCCTTTTTAACAGTATCTTTTATCTGATTAGGCATTTTACTTGCGGCTGTGCCATTTTTAGGTGAAAAAGGAAAAACGTGAATTTTACTAAATTTTATTTTCTTCGCTAAATTTAAAGTCTCTTTAAAATTTTCTTCTGTTTCCCCCGGAAAACCCACAATAATATCGGTACTAATAGCAATATCGGGACGAATTTGGCGGATTTCTTTTATTTTATTAGTAAAGAATGAAACATCGTATTTGCGATTCATTTTCTTTAATATTTCATCACTACCCGATTGTAAAGGAATATGAAGATGACTAACCAATTTAATATTATTTTTTAAAGTATCTAAAAATTTAGAATTTAATTCTGTTGCTTCAATGCTAGAAATTCTAATTCTTTTTAGATTATCTATCTTACTTAATTCATTTATTAAATCGCTCAAATCGCGCCCATTATCTTGATAATGGCCAGTATGTATTCCCGTTAGAACTATTTCGGCGTGATTTTGAGATAGCTCTCGAGCTTCTTCGATTACTAACTCCATTTTTTTAGAACGAACAGTACCCCGAATATAGGGAATAATACAGTAGGAACAAAAATTATCACAACCATCTTCTATCTTTATAAATGCTCGAGTATGATCATAACTGTGAATAATATCATTTACTTCATTATTTATTCTTTCCAGATTTAAATCTTTTATTTTTTTGCGCGTTTTTAAAAAAGTTAAAATATAATCGGCTATTTTATTTTTTTGCGCATTACCTATAATAATATCCACCCCTAATTTTTCATAAACACTGGCATTATTTTCAGCAGAACAACCGACAACTACACTTATTTTCTCAGGATAATTTTTAAGCCATCTTTTAATCAATTTTAAACATTTTTTATCTGCCATATTTGTTACACTACAACTATTTATAATAAAAATATCGGCTTCCAAAATAAAAGGAGTATACGAAAAATTATGATGAAGTAAAGATTCCTTCATCATATTAGATTCATAACTATTAACTTTGCACCCAAATGTATAAATCGTAAATTTCATTTTACCCCCACTAGTTTAAACCATTTTGTAAACGTTTTAGAGCTTGTAAAAAAGCTTCTTCCTTTTGAAAACTAATTGCTCGGCCAGCGAAATTAGGTTTAGGATTTTCTTCTTTATCCATAATTAAATGGTCTAAATCAATTTTTTTAACTTTCAAATCATCATAGACTTCTTCTTTTTCATAATTGATTTCATAATTATTATCGTGTTTTAATAATTCATCATAACTAATAATTGCTTTTTCTTCTTGATCTTTTTCATAATCAGTAAAACTGACAGTCTTAGGCTCTTTATTAACCATATTTTTAGTTATTTCTTTAACAATAGCCATTTCTTTCGTAGTCTCTAAATTTTCTTTATCTTTTTTATTGAGAAAAACTTCATCGTTAATTTTAATAAAATAAATAAGCGTAACAATTAAAATCAATAAGACGATTATTGCAAAAAAGAAAATATAATCAATAAATGTTAAAGATTTTAAAAATTCAAAAATATCTTTAAAAAATTGCATAATACCACCACCTTAATTTTATCATTAATGTCCTAAAACGTTAATGGTTAATTAATATATTTACATTATTTTTTGTAAATATTAGTGTCTATTATACTACTTTTTACGTTAGATGTCCAACAATTTATAAGGATTTTCTTTGCTACCATCACCAGTCGCAGAAACATTTTTTATTATATTAATAACCGGACGAATTCCTAAAGATTCTGTTCCTAAACTTTCAGTAGATAGTGCTCCATTACTATTAACTACAAAAGGATAATATCCATTATTATTTATCTTAGCACTTGTCATTGTATAATAACTAGTAGTTATATCCGGATTATATAAGTAATAGCTGGTGTTATCCGTACTTAAAGCTCCGGCCATTACAACTTCATCAGCTGTAAGTAAACCAATATTAGCATTAACTAACGTACCAAAACAATTATTATTTGGAATATAATTTTTATTTATTCTATCATAGGCAGCATAATACTCATTACCTTCTGTAATTAAAGTGTCATTACAAAACTTATGACTCGCAATTTTATCAGTGTAACTGGCTAAATAAACACTTTGCCAATCATTTAAAGTCGTCGCAATTAATGAATTTTCAAAATTAATATCTTCACTACTAATATAACTGGAAACCATATCAATCGTTTTATTTAATACTAATTTCACAGATCCATCTTCATTAATTTTTACAATTCGCCATAAATTATCGGCAAAAGTAACATAATTATTAGTTACATTTCCTCTAAAATAATATAATGTTCCGGCTTCGGTTACATCTTTTATTAATCCTTCATTTTCATAGGCATTTTCACTAAAACTAGTAATAGGTTTTTCTTTTACTTCGTTATTATCTTTGATAATATCCGCAAAAGTCTTACTCGCTTTATTACTTAAAGCAACAACTAACTCACCACTATAATTTTCATTATTATTAGTTTTTATTGCCATTTCATATTCTTGCGTAGCATTAGCGGGTACCATTATTTGATCACTAACAATAGATGAAATTAATTTATTTTCCACCAAAACGCCATCATTTAACCCAATTAAAGAATATTGGGCATCTAAAGCATAGACATTACTTAATTTAACATAAAAAGTTTCTTCTTGATCACTATTATTAGTTACCGTAAAATTAATAGTCTTATCATTTTTATCTTTAAATTTATTGCCATTTGCATAATTAATTGTAATATTACCATCAACAACAATTATTGATTTATTATAAAAATATTTCTTATAACTTACACCTAATATAATGCAAATTACCATAAGTAATAAAATAAATACCAAACTTATCTTATATCTTAATCGCATATTTATCATTCCTTACATCTTAATTAAAGTATACCTAATCCCCTAATTTTTGTCAATTATATTAACCTAATCTTTTTTAAAAATTTATGCTGTGTATTAGATATTGGGTGATAAAACAATACAAAAATTAAAAAAGATATGTTATGATATATATGTTGAAGA
>CANPXQ010000084.1 GCA_947586295.1 uncultured Bacilli bacterium | reverse complement strand
ATGGTTATTGCTACAGCTTTTTTAGCTCCTTCATAAAAGGCTTCCATATATTCGTTTAATTTCATTCGATAAATTATAGCTAGTAGAAGTGTTACAATAAATAGAACGCTTATTGACATATATAAGCCATATTGTGTAGCATCTCCTAAAGCTACCGCATTATTACCAATGATATAACGCATTATAGTGAAGTCTTCACCTATTGTTAAACCTTGTAACCAAGTATGAAGATCATCAAATGCCGTAATTTGCCAGTTGGTATTCCAAGTTATATATCCTAAAATAGTTATTGCAGCAATAATAACTAAACCAACTATAACAGGAACAATATGACCTTTACGAGTAGGTTCTTCTACGGCAAATGGATCATCTAATACTTCTACTTGTTTATTACGAGAAGTATTTTTAATGCGCATTACAATAAAGAAATTATATAATACAAATGCAACTGCTAAAATAATACCCCGATAAGTTAAACCAACTGTTACATCCGTTGTTAAATAATAACTTAAATAAGTATTATATTCCGTTAATGTTTCTGTACCATATAATGTACCAATCATTGCCATTAATATTGAACCATAAGTAGCGGCAAAAGTAGCCATTTTATCTACTTTCATCTTTGATAATAAAGTTGCAAAGAATGGAACAAATATTAATACCGCAAATACTTCTTTACTTAAAACAGTAAACGCCGTAATAAATAAAGATATTACGATAGTCGTAATTGTTTCATACTTCTTTAATTTTTTAGCTAAAGAAGTAACTAATTGTTGATAGCCTTTAATTTTAGATAATACACCATAAAATCCTAATAAGGCTAAAATGAATAATAGCTTTTCTAAAGCAAAATTCACTGCATAATATGCACCTATGCCAATATCAGCCATTCCTAAACGAATTAAACCATAGTTTAAATATTGAGAATCATTGAAATAACCATATGGTAAAATCCATGAAAAGATAAAAGCTGATAAAGCAAAAGCACCAATAACTTTGGCTGTACGATGTTTTTCAGATATTAATGCTCTTATAAACAAAGTTAAGAATATCAATAAGCAAGCTATTATTAATATAGGTAATTGAATATTTTCATAACTGCCTAAAAATGCACCAATATAGCATAACACTATAGCCAATACACCTAAACATCTAGCTGTTAACATAAGCTTTTTATCTTTTTTAGAAAGAACCATCATTAAACAACCAACTAAAATTAGTAAACCACTTAGGATACCTAATACTAATTGAGCTGTAGCACTTTGTTTAACTAAAACTAAAATAAAAGCTACTAAGGTTAATAATAATCCAGATAAAGCTAGACATCCACCGATACTTTTTACAGTACCATATTTTTTAAATATCTTCTTCATTTTTCCTCCCTATTAAAATTATATAACGATTTTTATTAAAAAAAAAGAATAAAATGCATAAATATACGAACATTTTCTTCTATATTTTATTATCGTTTGGCGTTGGAACATTTTATTGGACAATCTAAACAATTAGGCTTTTGGCTTTTACAAATATATCTACCAAATAAAACTAATTGATGATGAACTCTACTCCAATTTTTTTGAGGAAAGAATTTCATTAATTTTTTTTCAATTTTACCTACATCATCATTTTCTTTAGCTAAACCTAATCTTTTTGAGACTCTAGCGACGTGAGTATCTACAGCTATTGCCGGAACATTATATATATTAGCTAAAACTACATTACAAGTTTTTCTCCCAACTCCCGGTAAACTTTCTAAATATAATCGGTCATTAGGAACAATTCCATTATAATCTTTTACTAAAGCTTGAGCTATTTTAATTATATAATCACTTTTTTTAGTATATGTTCCCACAGGATAAATTATTTTTTCAATTTCTTTTTTATCGGCTTTGGCTAAAGAAAAAAGATCATATTTTTTAAATAGTTTAGCCGTTACTTCATTTACTCTTTTATCAGTACATTGAGCCGATAAAACAGTCGCTATTAATAATTCATAATCTTTATTATAATTTAATTCACATTTAGCATCAGGATACAAAGTATCTAAATAATTTATTAAATCACTTGCTTTCATTAAGCCAATCAAACTCCATATATTTTGTTTCATATAAAGGAATTTCCTCACTAGAACTTTGCCAATTTTTACGTACATCTTGAGCATTTTTAATTCCTTTTTTATGCCATTCATATAACACTTTATCAATATATCTTAAATTATTTACCCCATTATAAGTTGCTTCTTTCAAGGCCGCTACAATTAAATCCTCAGAATAACCTTTTTCTATCCAAGCATTAATAATTTCATAATCAACTGGAGATAATGTCCTACCAAATTCATTTTCAAATATTGTAAATATATCTGTTTCAGTTTGTTTTTTTTCTTTCTCTTTTTCTTGTAAAACCATATTTTGATAAAAAGGTTCTAATGATATTTTTTCACAAATTTTACCATCTTCATTTTTTATTTGTTCCACTTTTATTATTTTTTTAGATAATAAAGCACTATAAGTTTCTAATATTTCTTCTTCCGGCATTGCTAAAACTTCTTTTAGGATAGATACATCAAAAATAGTTTCAAAGGAATTATCAAAGAAAGTTAAAAATAAAAATTCATTTAAGGATAGTTTATTTTTTAAGGCTTCTTTAATAAAGTTTGTTTCAATAATTAAGCGATTACTTTTACCTCTCATAATATCACATCCTTTTTTCATAATTTTTATTATATTCTTATTTTATTTCTTTGTAAATTCCTAATTCTTGAATTAATTTTTGCGCTTTTTGCAAATCTTTTATTTTAGATAATTCTTTATTAATTTTATTTTTACTAATATTCTTTATTAAGCTTTTATTATTATTTATAGCTACAATTAATTCTAAATCAAGTTTAAAATTTAAATTACTCGCTAACCTAATAGCTCGAAATATCCTTAAAGGATCTTCTTTAATTCTTAAATTGGCATCTCCTATTGTCTTTATAATTTTGTTATTTAAATCTTTAACGCCTTCCATATAATCTATTATTTTTTCATCTTTATCTAAACAAATTGCATTTATTGTAAAATCCCGTCTCTTTAAATCTGTTTTTAAATCTACATTAAAATTTATTTTTGCCGGAAATCCATTTTTATTATAAACTAAATCTTCACGAAAACTAGTTATAGTAAAGTGATATTTATCATAACTAAAATTTAAACCTCCAAATTTATTAACTGGTAGAGAAAAAATACTTTGCAATTCATCTTTGGTTCTTTTAGTTATTATATCTATATCATAACTATTAATATTTAATAATTTATCTCGAACATAACCACCAACTATATAAGTATCTTCGCCTAATTTTTCGAAAATATTTTTAACAATTAATTCCATTTTATTTATTAATCGAAGCATCATATATAGTATCTATATTAGCTTTTAAAGTTTTTATAAATTCCTCTTCCGTTTGATGATAATTTAAATTTTCTAATAACGCTCGAGAAAAAGATGCAATCATATTTTTATTTTCTTTTAATAACTTATTAGCTTTTTCTTTTGTATAACCGCCAGATAAAGCTACTATTTTTACGACATTAGGATATTTTAATAATTCATCATAAAAATTGGTTTTTTCGGGTAAAGTAAATTTAAAAATTAAATCATAATTATATTTTTTTAAAGCTTCTTCGATTTCAGATAATAAAATTTGTTCACAACCAAATTTTTCAATAGCGTAAATATCTACTTCGGGTTCTATTATAGGAATAAGACCATAACTCGCTATTACTTGACCTATTGCAAATTGTTGAAGAACAAGTTTTCTAATTCCTTCTTTGTTAGGCTCAAAGATGACACTTCGCATTTTAGTCCCAACAATACCCATTTCTTTCGCCTTTTTTAAATTATCTTCTAAATCAGGTATTTCTTTTAATAGCTTTACTCCTTCTTGTTCATCCACTAAACCTTTATCAATTTTTAAAAATGATACAATATTTTTATTTTCCCATAGATAGTCCGCAGTATATTTATTTTCCATTTTATGATTCATTGTATGTTCAAAAAGAATTACGCCTAATATTTTTGAAGAATCAAAACAAGGAGATGTAACTATTCTAGTCCGCATTTTATGAATCATATCAAACATTTCATCTTCACCATTATATAAATCTGGGCCTATACCATAATTAGCTAAAGTTTTTTTACTACTACCACCACTTTGGTCTAATGCCGCAATAAACCCTTTTCTATTTTTTAAAATATCCATTTTTTCTTGCATTATATTTCACCTAAAGTAATTATAGCACCGTTTTTTATTTCAAGCTATAAAATTTATTCTCGACAGGTCCCCTTTTTATGTTATAACCCGAGTTTGACAGTTAATAAAGTTAAAAATCATCACTTATCCATGTTTCTATGGGAGTTTACGATGTTTTTATTTT
>CANPXQ010000083.1 GCA_947586295.1 uncultured Bacilli bacterium | reverse complement strand
TATTATGCATATATTTGTGATTGTGGAGTTATTATTTATGATTCTTATGGTAATATAAAATTTCAAACAGACGATGATAAATTATTATATAGTGATCCCTATATAAATAAAATTGGAATTCCTTGGAATCTTCCTGAAGCGAGAATAATTGTCCGGAGAGATTTTAGAAATAAACCAAATAATATTCAAGATGGAAAATGCATTTCCTATGGAGCAATTACAGGAGAGGATGAAGCCTTAAGTTTTATGAAAAGTGGAAAGGTAAAAATTAAAAAGGGTGATTTAATTTTGGTATATAGCGATGGTTTTAGTAACTTTTTATATGAAAAAGGCTTTATAAATGAAATAAAAAATTTTAATAAGATTTCCTTTGAACAATATGTAAATAATAAATCTATAACTGATTATGAATCTTATGGAAAAGAAAAAACTATTGTGTTATATAAAATCTAAAAGTTGTTTACTTCTTCCAAGCATCAGCAAGTTTATGGTTAGATAACATTATTTGGATAGTATTGACTTTTAAATAAAATTATGTTACCTTAATAAACGTTTCTTAATGAATGGGGGAAAAACATTATGGAAAATATTTATTTTAAAGGATTAGAAAAAGCTTTAAATGATGGATGCTATATCAAAGTTTTTAGTTGTTCTATGAGATATCCTGTTGTGAGGGTTGAGAAAAAAAATGATAAAACTAATCAAGAAGAATTAGTATCTTACGCTGAAAATGGAAATGTTCTTGCCGCTTTAAATAGTGCATCTAGTAAAATTATAGATGAATTATCAGAAGAAAAAATTGATGCTACTGAAATTTTATGCGATAGAACATTAATTGATAATACTATAGAACACGGTTGTACATTGCATTTCTTTAAGTTATCAAATAATAAAGTATTATCTATGATTTGTGCTAGTGGCTTGGGAAATTATATTCCCGTAAAAAGTATTATAACTGATGACATCAAAGATGGTTTTGAAACTTTAAATGTAGCATTACAATCATTTGATTTTGAAAATACATTTAATTTTTATGCTTTTGTTGATAGTCAAAAGACGCCAGTTTATAAACATCAAGAAAAATTAATAAGAAAACAAAGATAAAAAAAGCTTTTAATAATATTTATATTAAAAAAGTTATATGATTAAACTAATAATAGAGCATCAAAAAAAGTTCTTGTTAGTTCAAATTTGTATCTATAGGCACCTTATCGATGAATATATGGTGTTTTTTTTTAATGTTTTGAATTATATCTTAAATTATCAGAAGAATACTTAAGAATATTACCTTTTTGCAAGATTATATAAAGATTAGTATTTATAAAAAAACGCTTTTACAATAAAAATTGGAATTGTATTAAAGTTAAAATAAAAGCCATAATAAGATAAACGTTTGACGAACGTTAGAAAGTACAATATAATTTAATTGGTGAGGTAAGATGAAATCAAAATTTAAATATTTATCTTTTTTAATAATGGCTATCGTAATATTTGCTTTTATGTATGTATTTTTTACTAATGTATATCCTTTAATAATATATGATGCTGATGATTGGACTTATATTGCAGCTCCAAGAAGTTTTATTCCCCTTATTCACGCTTGGAATCCTGCAAGAGTACTTCCAGAAACCTTAATGCCTATGTGTGGAAGTATCGCGGCATATATTATATATCCCATAACGCATAATTATTTAAATTCTTTAACTATTGTTAATGCTTTTATGGTTGCTTTATTTATATCTTTATACATTTATTTCTTTACTAAGATGTTATCCCAAGTTTTTTCTTTAAAAAATATATCGGCAGTTTTAATAAGTATTTTATTTTTATTGTTTCATTTTATAATCTTTTTAGCAGCATTAGAGAATAATCAACATATGTTTTTAGCCCAAAATGTGACGTGTTATTTCTTTTATTTAATTCCTAATTTATTAAATTTTATACTTGTTTTTATGTTTATGGGAAATAAAATAAATTATAGTTTAGACTTTTCTAATCCCTTAAAGTTAGGTGTTTTGTTATTAGCTATATATGCTGCTATTTTCTCTAATTTATATTGTAGTATTGTTCTAGCGTCTTTCGCGGGCAGTCAAATTTTAATTAATTTTTTTCAAGAAATTAAAACTAAATTTAATTTGCCAGAATTTATAAAAAAATATTTTCTATTATGGGGAATTATTGGATCCTTTATAATATCAGCTTTATTTGAATTAACTGGTGGAAGGGCCGGTTTTGGTGTTCAAGATAATTTTTGGGGTTCCTTAAAAACAGCCTTTTTAAATTTAAAGGCAAGTTTTTTCTCCGTTAATAAAAAAGTGTTTTTCTTTTTCGCTTTGATTACTTTAATTTTTATAATCGTATTTATTTATGATATATTAAAGAAAAAAGATATTAAAAAATATCGTAATTTATTCTTAAGTGTAATTATTTGTATTATTGTTTTAGCTTTTTATTTTATATTATTATCGGCTAAGGTTAATGCTAGTTATACTTCCCATATTCAATATACATATGGTTTATGGGCTAATATTTTACTTTTAGAATTTTTAATGCTTTCTTATTTAATAAAAAGATTTCCTAAGACAATGGTTTTATTTCCTTTAGGGTTATGTTTATTTTTAGTTGAATTTAATAATTCTATTAAAACATTTACGGAAAATAATTCTTATGTCATTGAAGCTATTGGTAATGATATAATTGAACAAATTACATCAAGTGAGAAAAATGGTGAAAAGATTATTTATTTACACGTTCCTAAATATGATAACTCTGATAATTGGCCTCATGCTATTTATTTAGGTGAAAGAATCAGTGAAACTTTATATCGGCATAATATAACTAAAAATAAATTAGATATTAAAATAGTTCCCGATGTCAAATATAATGCAAAATATAATATTTAGGAGTACTTATGGAATTAATTACAATTATTATACCTTGTTATAATGAAGAAGAAGCAATCCCTTTATTTTATGAAGAAATAAATAAAGTAATTAAAAAGATGGCCAAAAAAGTTAATTTTGAACTTATTTTTGTTGATGATGGTAGTAGTGATGATACCTTGGCAATTTGTAAAACTTTAGCGAAGAAAGATAAAAAAGTTAAGTATTTATCTTTTTCCCGTAATTTTGGAAAAGAAGGGGCAATTTATGCAGGATTGGAATATGCCAAAGGAGATTTTGTAGCGACAATGGATGTTGATTTACAAGATCCGCCGATGTTGCTTGAAAAGATGTATAACATTTTAAAAGAAGAAGATTATGATTCGGTAGGTACGAGAAGAGTAACTCGCAAAGGCGAACCGCCAATTCGAAGTTTTTTTGCCCGTTGTTTTTACAAACTAATAAATAAAATCAGTAAGACGGAAATGGTTGATGGGGCTCGAGATTTTCGTCTAATGCGTAGAAGAATGGTTGAGGCTGTTTTAAGTATGCACGAATATAATCGGTATTCTAAAGGATTATTTAGTTTTGTGGGATTTAAAACCAAATGGTTAGAGTATGAAAATATTAAAAGAAGTGCTGGAGAAACTAAATGGAGTTTTACGAAATTGTTTGCCTATGCTTTTGATGGCATTATGGCCTTTTCTACGGCTCCTTTAATGATATCCGTATTTATTGGATTATTATTATGTTTTATTTCTTTTTTAATGATTATCGTAATCATTATTAAAACTTTATGTTTTGGAGATCCGGTAGGAGGTTGGCCTAGTTTAGTTTGCATTTTATTTTTCTTAAGTGGTATTCAATTATTTTGTACAGGAGTTATGGGAGCCTACCTCGCTAAAACATACTTAGAAACGAAAAAAAGACCAATTTATATTTTAAGAGAAAGTAATATTAAAAAGTAATTATTTTTTATAGCGCTTATAAACTAACTCTATTAATGGTTCATCATAATCCATAATGCCATATTTAGGATGATGAGGATTATTAGTATCATAAGTTATTAATTCTATTTCTTTATTATTATCTACACAATCTATAATATAATTAATTCGTCCTTGCCACATATTATAAAAATCTTTTATTTCTAAAAAAGTTAGGGCATATTCACTAATAAATTTAAAACCTAAGATTATTAATAAATCGACCATTATATATTTAAATAATTTTATATTGTTTAAATCTAAAAATAAAATAGTTATGGCGATTATCATAAATGTGATCGTTCCAAAATAAGCGCGGGGAGGGAAAAAAGGTGATAGACACATAGCATAAATAGTTAAAATCATACCAATAATGAAAATAATCATTGATATATTAAGATTTTTCTTTTTATAAATATTAATGGTAATAAAAATAATTAATAATATTATTAAAGGTAATAAGTAATTAATACTTGTAGAAGTAATATTTAAAAATCTTTTAATTAATTTTGCTGTGTATTAGATATTGGGTGATAAAACAATACAAAAATTAAAAAAGATATGTTATGATATATATGTTGAA
>CANPXQ010000082.1 GCA_947586295.1 uncultured Bacilli bacterium | reverse complement strand
GTATTACTGTTCCCAATAATAATTCCCCTTACCAATATACTGCTGGCTTGGTAGGTATAAGTTACGGTAATACATTTGTTTTAAATTCTTATAATTCTGGTAATATATCTTTTGATGGAACAAAAGGTTACGTTAGTGGTATTGGCAACAGTTATAGAAGATTATTAACTGTAATAAATTGTTATAATAGTGGAACAATATCTGGTGGTTTATATACCACTGGAATAGCTTTCGCTATGTATTCAGAACCAAGCTTAAAAATATATAATGCCTACAATCGAGGCACAATTACTGGTGAAATTGTTAATGGAATAGAATATCATCCTCCTGATGTAACTTATAATGGTAACTATACTTATGATAAACCAACAACAGGTCAAGCATTTGTTGATACTTTAAATAGTAACTTACCAAAAATAGATATTACAAGTTTAAAACAGGAATTAATTGAAAGTGGATTAATAGATGAAACATATGATTTAAAACTAAATAGATGGCAGTTAGGAGAAAATAATTATCCAGAACTTATTTTTGATTGACACTAAGACTAAAAAAAGTTAGAATAACTACTCAAAAGGTGATACTATGAGTAGTTTTGTTGATAATGATGGATATTATATTAATAGATGTGGTATGTGTATAATGTATCCTATAGATGATATAAGTAAAGCAACACCTAGAGGTTATGTATGTCCTAAATATAATTCAGGATGGCTTGGTGGCACAATAGGAATGGCTTTTGAAGATAGTTGTAATAGTCAAAGAAATGATCGTAGTAGAAGACATAAGGATATAAAAAAAGCTTACGAAAATTTAATTCGTAAGTGTGGAAGATACGAAGGAAAAAGTTATTGGAGTTATATTATGACAACAATAAATGCTATTATTAATACTTCAAAGACTATAAGCTATTATCATATTTTAGGAGAATTTAGAGATAATTATATGCAAAATAAAATAGAATATTGGCATTATTTAGTTCAATATGATATTTATGGACCTATAATAGCTCAAAAAATATATACTGATTCTAATAAAATAAATGTTGCGAATTATTTGATAAATAATTATCTTAATATAGTAGTAGATAATATTATAAATAATAATTATGAACAAGCAATAATTATATATGTTAAAATGGTTAATGATTTAAAAAATTATTATCATATAGATAATATTATTAAACCTAAAACCTTAACACGTAAAAAAAATAATTAATGAAGTTTTCTACAAACACCAGGATCAGGATTATAAAAGCAATGACTTTTATAACGACCAGATAAATTTTGATCATACCAAGTTTGTTTACAACTAGCATTGCCACTTGGAGCATAAAACCATAAAGCGTTAGTGGCGGGATAGTAATATTCTCCTATAAGTATTCTTTTTGCTAGTTGTTTTTCCGTAGTTGTCGCACTTCCATAAAATAAAGAGTTTTCTGTTCCACTAAATTGATTTTTTTGATAAATTACATCATATAAAGAATTAACATTTTTAAAAGTAAGACAATCCGCTAATACTCTATTAACAACAACATTACCAACCATTAACATTCCTAAATCGCCATCACCTAGAGCCTCAGCTCGCATAATTCTCGCTAGTAAATCTAAATCATATTCTGTATAATTTATTAACATTTTATCCACCTAGTTTATTTTATGATTTTAAGAAAAATATGTAAACTTATAGTTTTTTTTATTATATTTTGTTATAATTATTTTGATAAGTGAGTGATTATTATATGAAATATTTAAAATTTATATTGATTATATTATTTCTAACTTTTATAAATATAAATGTTGTATATGCTGCAGATTGTGTTAAAAAAAATGCCGTATGTAGTAGATATACTAAAAATGATCAATATAATAATAAAAATTATACTATTGAAATAGGTACAGCAGATAATAATAATTATCTAGCTATTTCTTATGATAATTTTGTAAGTTACAAAGAAGCTACTAGAATAACTGGAAATAATTATGAAATAGCTTTTATGGATTTAGAATTTAAAACTCATTATAGTATTTACTCTCAAGATATTGATGAAGTATTTAAAAGACCTAGTAATTTAACTGTTTCTTTTGTTAGTGAAAATAGTAATAATTATTATTATCGAATTCTTTCTGGCAATAATACTTCACAACAAGGTCCTACTACTAGTGGTAACTGTTATCACGAAGGGGCCAACTGTAAACAATATAGTGAAGTAGATAAAGAAGGAAAAACTTATAAAATAGAATTAGGAAAAGATGATAGTATTGGAAATTATTTTGTTGTTAGTTATGATAATTTTCAAACAATTTTAGGTGAAGGAACGAATGGTAATTACCGAATAAGTAAAGATAATAAAATATTTGTTATATATGAACCAAAAATTTTTGATAGTTTACCAAGTAGTATTAATATTAATGTTAATGGTGATTCTTATACGGGCTATTATGAATATGTTATTAGTGGAAGCGGAGATACTTCCCAAGGTGTTACTGGAAATACAACGAATCCCGGTAATGGAGGAATTAGTAATGGCGGCGGATATACAGATATGGATTGCGGTGGTTTATTAGGGGATCCTAATGATAGCAACTATCCAGCTTATTGGTTACAATTAGCTCTTAAAATATTAAGATATATAGGTATGGCTGCTTTAGTAGTACTAAGTACTATTGATTTTGTTCAAGCAATTGTAAAACAAGATAATGATGCTTTAATTAAAGCTATTAAAACAACTGCAAAGAGATTTGTTTTTGCGGTGCTATTATTCTTCGCACCTATGTTAGTTGAATTTATTATGAGTTTCTTTGGAGTTTATGGTACGTGTTCTTTATGATTGCCAAAATACATTATAATTGATATAATAAATATGCTTTATTTAAATATAATTTAAATAAAGAATTTTAGGGGATTAGTTAAATGGTATAATAGGAGTCTCCAAAACTTTAGTTGGGAGTTCGATTCTCTCATCCCCTGCCATAAAAAATGCCGGACTTATGTCCGTTCATATATTAAAACCGATTTTTTAGTCGGTTTTTAGTTTAGAATAAAATTATTAGTTAGATAAAAAGACAAAAATGAAATAAAAACAATTTTTGTCTTATACATAGGACAAAATTGACATTTTTGTTTTTTTAATATATAATGGTTTCAGGAGGAATAATTATGGTAATTAGAGAAAATTATTTAAAAAAAATTAGACCATTTTATAATCAAAATTTAATTAAAGTAATCACGGGTATAAGAAGATGTGGAAAGTCCGTTATTTTAAAACAAATAATGGATGAAATAAAAAAATCTGGTGTTAAAGAAGAAAATATTATTTATATTAATTTTGAATTATTAGATTATTCTGATATAAATAATGCTAAAGAATTAGATAAATATATTAAAGAAAAAATAATTAATAAAGGTAAATATTATTTGTTTTTTGATGAAATTCAATATGTTAAGGAGTGGGAAAGGGTAGTAAACTCATATAAAGCTAAATATGAAGATAAAATATCTATTTTTATAACCGGATCTAATAGTGATTTATTATCAGGAGAACTTGCTACTTTATTATCTGGGAGATATATAAGTTTTAAAATAAAACCTTTTTCTTTTAGAGAAGTTTGTGAATTTAAAAAATATGATTTTGATAAATATAAATTAGAAGAACAATTTAATGATTATATTAAATGGGGAGGGTTGCCTCAAAGATTTAATCTAAATAATGAAGAAGAAATAAGAACTTATTTAACAGATGTATATAATTCTATTGTTATTAAAGACATAATAAATAGATTTAATATAACAGATTTGGAATTATTTAATAGAATCGCGGAATATATAGTAACTACACCATCTCAAACGTTTTCAGTAGAAAGTTTGGTTAAATATTTTGAAGTTAATGACGATAGAGGAGTAGGTAAAACAACATTATATAATTATTTAGAATATATGTGTAAGGCTCATTTAATTGAAAAAGTTGATAGGTATGATATTCGAGGTAAAAGAATTCTTAACGGTAAATATAAATATTATTTAACGGATTTAGGATTAGGGCAAATATTAAGTATTTCTAAAAAGGAACAAATGGGAGCCTATTTGGAAAATATAGTTTATAATGAACTTATTTATAGAGGATATGATGTTAAAATAGGTAATATTGAAAATGGAGAAATAGATTTCATTGCCCTTAAAGATGGAAAAAAAGAATATTATCAAGTTTGTTATTATTTAGCGGATGATAATATTATTAAAAGAGAATTTGAAGTTTATGATAATATAAAAGATAATTATCCTAAATATGTTATTTCTATGGATAAAATTGATATGTCTAAAAATGGTATTATTCATATGAATATAATAGATTGGTTATTAAATAAATAGTACAATAGGAGTCTCCAAAACCGACTGACTTGAAATGAATTGATGCTCTTTGAAAGTATTATAAATACTGGGAATAATGCCCATA
>CANPXQ010000081.1 GCA_947586295.1 uncultured Bacilli bacterium | reverse complement strand
TAAAACTTCAATAGTTTTATTTGTATTTTCACTTTGATACAAAACCAAATCTTTTAATGTATTAAATTTCATTATAAAACCCTCCCTCTCCAAATCTATATTTTTATTTATATAATTTATAAGCAATAATAATACCTAATATAACTATTGCAATTAAGCCAAGAAAACAATATAAAATATTAATTTTGCCTCTTTTTAAATTAGAATCATCCCAAGAATGTTCCAGATTAATATTATTTAATAAATCATCAATTTGAGAAACTCGATTATATAAGCCTCTATTTTGAAGTTCACTTTTTAATTTTTCTAATGCCTTAGAATAGGCATTTGTATTTATTTCTCCTTTATCCAAAGCTATTTTTAAATCTGCGATTATTTGATTAATTTGATATATATATTCTTGGTTGGTTTTATCATGGGTAATTATTTTGTCCCGATAGACCCGTAAGGCTTCAATCATTTTTTTATAACCGTCTTCTTTCATATTATCAGCGACAAAATTATCATGGGGATAAGTATATCCATTTTCTTTAAAAGCATAATGATTTTCCCCAAAATCCCAAATAAAGTAACTTTTTTTAAAATCTTCAAAAGTTTTGCCTTCAGCATTATCTAAAAAATTATTAATTGCCTGCATTAAAGAACCATTATTTTGTAAAATCCAATTTTCAATACCGACACCTCCTAACCCATTTTGAGGTGGATTAGCATGACATGGCTTATAAACTTGTGCTTCTTTTAACAACATTTTAGCAATAATAATATTTGCGATTACTTCATCATATTTTTGTGGATACATCCTTTTAATAGTATCTAATCTATCCTTCAAAGCTTTATCGGTTGAATATTCCAATTTATCAGTTTTTTCAACAAAAGAAATATCTAGATCAATATTAATATCATCAAATTGAACTCCTTTAAACCGAACATTTCCTCCATTGAACGCTGGTTCTTTGGCGAAAAAAACTTCTTCTATTTTTTTCCGCAATGCTTCCATTTTTTGATTATCACTTTTAAAATTTCTATCTAACCGTAATATAAAATCAAAATCACCAGCATCAGGAATATTAGTTTCTCTTCCAGTCGAACCAGTATCTATAACTTCAGCATATCCTTCTTCTAAATTGCCATCAAAATCAATTTTTAAATTTAACCCAACTGATTCTAATACTTCCTTTAACTTAGCATATATTTTATTTTTTTTATTGATAATATCATTCTTAGAAGCATTTATAATTTTTAATAAATCATCCGTTCCAGGAATATTTTCGATTGAAGGAACTGCTAAATTACTGCTTAATGAATAATCATTAATATCATAATAGCTCAAACCTTGCATTTTATTTCTAATATCGTTATAGTTGTCAATTGTAAATAATATTTTGCCATCTCTATTATAAACGGGAATATAAAAGCCATTAATAGCAATCTCTAAACCAATTTCTGGTTTATAATCTTGCACAACTATATAATCTATTTCAGATGAAGCAAAACCAGTTCTTATTCCATAATGTCCATCATTTAAAGTTCTAAAAACTTCCAATTTAGTGGTATCTCTTAAATTTTTTTCACCATCTTTATCACGGGTCGTAATAAATCTTTCATCATTTTTTAAAATAAACCAAATAGGTCCATAGGTTTTTGATATAGAGCCTTCTATAGCATCTCCAATATTATCATAGTCATTTAAAATCATAGATAAATCAGTATCTAATGGAGTTAAATCACTACCAGCATCAGCACCTAAAAATTCTTTAGCTAAAGATCCATTTTGGAGAATATTTTTTAAGTACTTTATATCCCCTATTCCTTTAATAAAATCGCCTTTTTTAAATTCTAAATCTTTTTTAGAAGCTTCTTCATTTCTTTTTTGGGCGGCATTTATTTTAAATTGAATATAAGCTTTAGCTTCTTCAAGAGTATCAATTCCGGCGAAATGGCAAAACATTTTTATTATTCTATCAGGTAAATTATATTCTACTTGGCCATTTACTGAAAATAATTCTTTTAATTTTTGAATATCTAAAACATCACTATCACTTAGGTTTAAATCACTATCTTTTCCTTTTAAAGTATTCGCGTATAAAGTAGATAAATGTCGGGCATAACTATTAATAATAACTTTTTCGCTAGATTCTAATTCTTCATATTTTATAGTGCCCTTACATATTTGTTCAAATATTTGATTACCTATTTCCAAGTTTTTTAAATATTCTAAAACAGAGCGATTATTAGAACCAAAAGCGGCTTTGATTAAATCTGAAAAAATTAATATTTCATTTCTTCTATCAGAATTACCTTTAAGCATTGGTGATACTTTTTGGCTGCCTTTTAAAAAATTATTTAAGGTAGGATGTAAGGTATTAAATACTTTATATAACTTCCCAACATATGGCAAATTATTTCTTAAAAATATATTTTCGACCTTATCTAAAGCTATAAGAGGATTATCAAATTGTAATAATTGGTCGGTCAATTCGTTAGCTATTCTTCTTATTTCACTTGAATTAGAACTATTTAATCTTTTAAGAATAATAACAATATTTTCCAATTGAAATATTTTTTTATAATCATATTTTTGTAACACAAAATTTTCAAATATTGCTTTTTGAGTTTTATCTAAATTTTTAATTATTTCCGAAATTTTAACAATATATTTTTTTTCTTCTAATGAAGTAGGAATATTTACTTTTGAACTAAGCCATTGCATATTTTCAAGGCCAAAAGTTATGCTTACGTCACCTTTAATATAATCATACCAATTCGGATTATTATTAAAGTCTTGATAATTTAAAGTTCCATTAAAAAATTTATCTTTTAGTTCCTGTGGTGCTTCTTGGGTAAAAAATAAATCATTATAGTTTTCTTTAAAGTTTTCGGGAATTGTTCCTATATAGATTGCATTTTTTATTAACATTTTTTGAATAATTTTTTGATAAATTAAATTAGTACTATTATTGTTAACAATTTCATAAAATTTTTCTTGATTACAGCTGTAAATATTTTCCATCAATGATAATAGATAATCAAAATTTAAATTTAATGCAAATTTTTGATTTAATATTTTTTCGGATAATTCTATTAACAATTCAAGATTATTAAAGGCATCTTTATTAAAATCAATTAAATATTTAAGCAATTCCCCTACATCTTTATTTTGAATAATATCGATAGGTACGTAATTTAATAATTCTAATATTTCATCAATATTAAATTCACTTTTTAATTTATATAAAAACTGATTATGACCTTTGGCATAAAAATATTCTTTTATTAAATTAGTATCTATATGCATTATGTCATTTATAACATTATAATTTTTATTTTTTAAAGCTTTAATAATAATATTTCCACAATATTGCTTTAGCTCGGAATAATCTAGTTTTAATAATAAGTCTTTAATATTTAGGCTTTTACTATAATCAATTTTATCTTTAATTTGATCTCCACTTAATAAATCTAATATATCAGGTTTCTCTATATAAGGTAATATTATTGAGGCATAATTATGGTCTTGTAAATTCATGAAGAGATTTAAAAGAAATTTACTGCTTACTTTACTAATAATCTTTTCATTATTTATCCAACTTAAATCTTTAGTTAAATATAAATTAGCATCATAATTATTAATATTTTCAATTCGATCCCATGTAAGTATTTCAAGAGGACTAATATTTAAAATCTTTGCTACATAATCAATAAATTTTGAATAGCTAACTTCATTATTTTTTAATTCAGAATTTCTAGGAGAAAAATCACGATAATAAACCATAACTTCTTCTTTATTAGTACTTAATCGCCGATTAATTTCTTCTTGTAATAAATCTTTTTGACCATATTTCTTCTTAATTTCTACTAATGGCATTTGTTTTATTTTCTTTTTATTTGCAAATCTTTCTTTTAAAGTATAAGCCATATTACCTACTTCCTCTACTATTCAATTATAATTGAAAATTAAACTAATAACAATGCCAAAACCTTTTTTAACTTAATAAAATAAATATTATTTGATATGAAAAAATTTTACTTAAGTTCCAACTTTTCTTAATCTTAAAGCATTAAACACTACACATAAACTTGAAATCATCATTGAAGCACTAGCTATCATTAGGTTTATTTCTAAACCAAACTTTTTAAATAACCCAATTGCAAGTAGAATCATTAATATATTATAGAAAAATTCCCAAAATAATTAAATAAATTTTATTATTATCCTTTTTAGTTTCTTCATGTTCATTAAATACTCCGCCAAATTTATAACTTACTCATTAATATATTTTCCAAGAACATCAATACTTAGCTTATCATCATAATGAATAAGAGCTTGACCCAAAACTAAATTTACTGAAACATCTATGACTCCATCTTGTTTTTTAAGTATTTTTCAACATGATTAGAACAAGCTGAACAACTCATTCCATCAACTTTTAAAATTACTTTTTTCAATGTTACCC
>CANPXQ010000080.1 GCA_947586295.1 uncultured Bacilli bacterium | reverse complement strand
CATAATCTTAACAATTTTCGCTAGATATTCATCCACATTTTGATATTCTAAAAAACGAAGAGTTGCTGTTCTAAGAAGATGGGTAGTATATAAATATTCAAGTTCATCTTTATATAACTGATTATCTATTTTATTTTTGATACTATCTAAAGAGGTAAAAATATCTAGTAATTTAGAACTAAATTCTCTTTGTCTCATAACAGAACCGTGTCTTTGAACATAGTAATATAATCCTTCTTCTAAAAAGCCAATCTTATGAGTTATAGTAATTAAACCAGGTGTAAGTTCTAAGTCTTCATAAAATGTTCCAGCTTTAAACTTTACTTTATCAAAAATATATTTTTTAAAAAGCCTCGTACAAGCCATGGGCGCAGCGATAAGATAGTTTCTTATAACATCGTCTGAATAATGGAGATTAGAGTGAATATATACCTCTTTATTTTCATAAACATTTATACTATCACATACGACAATATCTAAATCATCTCTTTTAGCTTTATTATACATTTTTTCTAAAGTATCTTTCGCAATATAGTCATCACTATCGACAAAAAAAATGTACTCTCCCCTAGCCTTAGCTAAACCAAAATTTCTAGCAAGCGACATACCACCGTTTTCTTTCTCAAAACCATAAACATTAGAATATTTTTGAGAATAAGATTTAATAATATCGCTAGAAGCATCTGTACTTCCATCATTAATAACAATTATTTCGATATCTTTAAAGGTTTGATTAACAATACTATCTAGACATCTACTCAAATATTTTTCCGTATTATAAACCGGTACAATAACACTAATCTTCAAGTTTATCACCTACCATATAATGTAATAATGAAATAAGCAAACTAAGAACAAACATTGGGAAAAAAGCTCCAAAAGTATGCCCTGATAAATATGGAACTATTAAACCAAACGACATAGCCATGAATAGCAAAATGTATTCAAATTTAAATTTTTCTTTGAAATTTTTAAAAAATTGAATAATAGTATAAAGAAAGATAATAAAATATACACCAACTAGTAATATAGTACCAAATAAACCTAGCTCATAATATTGTTGGACATAATCTCTTTCCATATTCATGTAATTAAGTAAGAAATGCATTCCAAATAAATTATCATATTTATTATTGTTTCTTTGTTTAATTCTTTTTATAATCTCATGTTTTATCACACGATAATTATTGTTTAATCTTAAATCACGATGACATATTTCAAGCCAAAAATCAAGATCGTTATTGATTGGATATAATTCCTCTATTTTAGACTCTATTCCAAAATCATATAAATGTTTTTTTATAACATCTATTTTTTCCGTATCACTATTAAGACCATTTAATAACATACTTATTTTATCAGTATTATTTGTTCCTAAAAGTTCTGGATCAATTTGTCTTTTGAATTGTCTAAAAGGAGAATAGATAAAAACAAAACTAATGCATAATAGGGGTATAGATAATTTACATAAAAAAGGTAAACGTACTTTTTCTTTCTTTATTAAAATAAAGAAAATATATATGGATAAACAAAAATATGGTATTATAACACTTCCGTAAGCAGATGTTCTCGTTCCTAATATAATCATCGAAAAAAGATGGCTAATAAAGATAATAACATTACTTATTTTTCCTTCTTTGTATAATAAATAAATATTAATAGGTAATAAAGCAAAAAGGATTACCGATATTTCATTAGCAGATTCAAACCAACCCTTAGCAAGTAAATCTTGAGGATCACCATTATAATTTAAATAATGAAAAATAGATGGTGCATATTTTAAATCGACAATATCATCATAAGAAGGATATGATAAATTTAAAAAATCTAAAATAATAATACTAAAAGATATAAAAGCAATAAGGTATTTAATTATATGACTATAAAAAGTTTTATCAAAAACATCTCTATTCCAAATAAGTATAGGTATGGCAAGTAATGGTAAAAAATATATTCTTAAAAGATATATTGTTTCTTTAAGAAAACTATAGTTTTGAATATGAACTATACTTGTATCAAAATTACTTATATTTTGATAATGAAAAACTAAATATAGGCAAAGTAAAACAGCATAAATAACTAAAAAAATCATTTTCTTTTTATGTATTTTGGTTAAAGTTATAATAAATGATCCACCTAATAATATGACATTTAAAAGTTCGAGAATTGATATTCCTAAAAATTCCAAATTTATAAAAGAAGAATTTCGTAAAATATCAGAAATAGGTAAACTTATAAATAAAATAGTTATAAATAATTTTAAAAGTTTGTTTTTCATTTCTTATTTCCTTTCCTAAATATATGACTTATTTTTTGAAATTTGAATAATATTGAATATCTTTTCGTATAATATATGTTCATTAAAAACTTAGTTTTAAAAGGCAATTTTTTAATATATATATTTTTTTTCCATCGTGGGAATTTTTGCTTTATATAATCCGCTATTACATTAATTTTATCAAACTTTTTAAATGTATAAAAGTTATATGACCCAAGGTATAAATGATGATAACAGATGATATATTCTAATTCTGTTAAAAAAGAAGAGTTTCTTAATTTTTTATATAAATAATCCGTTGCTAAAAATAAATCTTCATATTTTTTTTGATAAGTTTTATTTCTAGTTGTTGAATTACCAAAATGAACATAGTTATAAAAAGCCTTATCAACATAAACAATCGATGGATTGTTTAACACTAATGTTGGAATAGATGCATAATCTTCATAAATGATACGCTCTGGGAATTTAAAATTTAAACTATCTAAATAACTTTTTTTTATAAGTTTATTGCATGGAGAAACGACATTACTTATAAGATATTCTCGATTAGTAACATTCAATTTATTTAAAGGGTTATAAGCCTTAATATATTCAATATTTGTTGAATCAATTATTTTATAATCAAATAAAATAAGGTCTTTATGTAAACACATATATTTATTTAATTGTTCATATGTATTAAGGTCAATATAGTCATCACCATCAATAAAAGAAATATATTCTCCTTTTGCCTTAGATAAACCTAAGTTCCTAGCAACAGCTTGCCCACTATTTTTAATAGTATATAAACTTATATTCTTATGAGTTTTTTTATATTTATCAATAATTTGCTGACTACCATCAGTACTACCATCATTAACTATAATTATTTCAATATTTTTAAATGTTTGATTAACTAAACTATTTAAGCATTTATCTAAACCTTTCTTTTCTAAATTATAAACAGGTACAATGACACTTACTTGGTACATATAATCACTTTCTTTCGTTTTTTTTAGGTAAGATTAATTTTATTCGCTGGGTAATACTTATATATACTTCATCTTTATTATAAAAAAGATAACTAAAAGCACAAAATACTATCATGATTAATAATAATCGATAAAAAATACAAACCAATAAATTATTAATTGGTACTAAATTAATAATTATCCATAATGGTATAAATATTATTAAAAGAGTAATTATTTTTTTTAAGAAATCTATAAAATATAATTTTAAATTTCTTTTAAGTGAATATTTGTATACAATATAAGGTTTGACAATAAACACTAAAAAATTACTAACAAGGGTTCCAATTAAGACACCTGCAACACCTATTTTAAGTGCTAAAGCAATACTTATAACAATATTAATAATCGACTGAATAATAGGCACATATTGATCCTGTGTGTATAACCCATCAGCTGCCATGTAAGTTATCGAAACAGAGGTCATACCAGATATAAAATTATTAAAAGCAATTAAAGCAACAACACCAATACTTAGTAAATAATTAGCGCCAAAGCAAAAAAGAATAAATGGTTCTAATAGAAAGAATAGGCATATAGAACTAAAACCATATAAAATAAAACAAATAAAATTTATTTCATTAAATACCTTTTCTTTATTTTTACTACTTTTTGATACAAGTAAATTACCTAAAGATGAAACCACATTATTTGTTATAGTTGAAATAAAGGAATTAATCATATATATAATTAAATAATAATTAGAATAAATTCCTACCATTTCAATACCAATAAATTTCGAAATAACTAAATTATCCGTTGAACTAAAAACATATGTTCCAATTTTATGAAAGCATAAAGCCTTGATATTTGTTTTAATAGTTGCTAATTCTTTTTTATCTAGTTTATCGCCTTTACTTATATCTTTTAAATATGGATATTCTTTATTAATATATCTATTAACTAAGATATTTTCAACAAATACAAATCCGGTTTGAACAAGTAAATATCCTATGTAATTTTTAAAAATAATTAAAATAATTATTTGGGTAATAGTTAAGAGTAAATTAGAAAACATTAAAATAGGTGTTATTTTATAACTTTTTTGATCAGCTGTTATTAATGTTCTTTTATATGAAAAGAAATAACCAATAACCATGTTAATTAAAAAGATTAAATAAATAATATTTAAGTTACTAATACCTGATGTATCTTTAATAAACCAAGGTAAAAAAGGTAAAAGGATTAA
>CANPXQ010000079.1 GCA_947586295.1 uncultured Bacilli bacterium | reverse complement strand
AAAGTCTTGGGGGATCTTCTAGTAGTAAAAATGCTAATGTAATTTATGTTGGTGATTCACATATTTCGGGTTTATGTTCTAATAACAGTTTAAGTAATTGTTTTTATTGTGT
This sequence comes from uncultured Bacilli bacterium, assembly GCA_947586295.1. GTDB lineage: Bacteria > Bacillota_I > Bacilli_A > RF39 > UBA660 > Onthocola_B. The sequence goes on along the minus strand of CANPXQ010000079.1, from coordinate 4,435 downwards.
TGGGGGCGGATATGAATGGTTTACTGGCTCAAACTGTAGTAGCACGAGCACTACTGGTTGGGATCCTATTGGAGCTGTAAAGAAGATATTAGATGAAAATTCCAATACAACTTATACTGTAGTTGTCTTACTCGGTACTAATGGTTTAATTAATGAACCCAGTTCTTTAGCCACAAAATTCGCTAATAAATATGGTTCTTTAATTAAAAATGATTGGAGTAAAGCTTTAAAAATTGTTGCGGTTAGTATTCCGCCAATAAAAGATGATACGACAGTTAAAAATAATGGTTTATATATTACAACGGCAACAATTAATACATTTAATTCTTCTTTAAGTAGTGGTATAAGTAGTGTTCGAAGTAGTCAAAGAGCTAAAATAGATTATTGTAATTTAAATCTTACGCCTAGTGATTTAACATATTCTACTGATGGACTCCATTTAGATAGTAGTGGTTATCAAAAATTATATAGTAAGATCGTAAATTGTCTTTAAAAAAGATGGTAAAAATCATCTTTTTTTTGTATAATGATAAAGAGGTGAAGTTATGAAAATATTAGCAGTCAATGCTGGTTCGTCTTCTTTAAAATTTACTTTATTTGAAATGCCAGCTGGATTAGAATTAATTGGGGGTTATTTTGAAAAAATTGGATTAGATGACAGCTTTTATTCTATTAAATTACACGGTGAAAAAAATAAATATGTTAAAAAAGTAGCTGATCACGGAATCGCGGTACAAATATTAATTGCGGAATTACTTAAAAATAAAGTAATCAATTCTTTAGATGAAATAGATGGTGTTGGTCATCGAGTTGTTCACGGCGGAGAAAAATATGCTCAAAGCGTGGTCATTAATGATGATGTTATTAAGGCAATTGAAGAACTTATTCCTTTAGCACCTTTACATAATCCCGCTAATTTAATTGGGATTAAAGCTTTTAGAGAAGCTCTTCCCAATGCTGTTAATGTAGGAATTTTTGATACCGCTTTTCATCAAACAATACCTAAAGAAAATTATTTATATGCTATTCCTTATAGTTGGTATGAAGAATATGGTATTCGTAAATATGGTTTTCATGGTACGAGTCATCGATATATAACCCAAACAATGCAAGAAAAGCTCAATAAAAAAGAAGTTAATTTAATTATTTGCCATATTGGTTCCGGAGGCTCTTTATGTGCGGTTAAAGATGGCTTAAGTTTTGATACGACAATGGGCTTTACACCCAATGCTGGTATAATGATGGGAACAAGAAGTGGCGATATAGATTATTCTTTAATTCCTTATATAATGGATAAAACTAATCTTTCTTTAAAAGAAGTAGATAATATTTTAAATAAGAAAAGTGGTTTATTAGGAATTAGTGAAGTTTATAGTGATCATCGCGATATTGAACAAGGAATGGCTAATGGCGAAGAAAAAGCAATTTTAGCAAATGAAATGTATGTTTTAAGAATTGTAAATTATATTGCCCAATATTATGTTTTACTATCGGGTAAAGTTGATGCTTTAGTATTTACCGCTGGTTTAGGAGAAAATGCAATTGGTTTCCGTAAAGAAGTTATGGAAAAACTAGCTCCTATTGGTATAACAATTGATAATGATAGTAATAATAATATTGCTAGTTATAAAGAAAAATCAGCTGGTAAAATAAGTGCCGCCGATTCTAAAATAGATGTTTATGTAATGCCTACAAATGAAGAATTAATGATTGCTTTAGATACAATGAATTTAATAAATAAATAGAAAGAATGTGATTTTCATAAAAAAAGAAATATATAAAAAAATAATAAAGATAATTAAAAAATATGATTCGATTGTTATTGCTCGACATATTGGTCCTGATCCCGATGCTATCGCCAGTCAAATATCTTTAAGAGATTCGATAAGATTAACTTATCCTTCTAAGAAAGTGTATGCTATCGGTGCTGGAGTAAATAAATTTCGTTATTTAGGTTTTTTAGATAAAATAGATTCAATGGAATTAAATAATCCACTTTTAATATTACTAGATGTCCCTAATTTTATTCGGGTTGATGGGATCGAAGATTTAAATTATGCGGCCATTTTAAAAATAGATCATCATCCTAGTGAAGATATTAAAGGAACTGTAGATTGGACGGATACAACTAAAAGTAGTACTTGTGAAATGATTGCCGAATTAATTTTAAATACTAATTTATTAATGGATCAAAAAATTGCAGAGAATCTTTATACTGGTATTGTCTTTGATTCTGATCGTTTCTTATTACAAAATACTTCTTTAGAAACATTTAATATTGTTTATCAATTATTAAATGTTAGTAAAATAAATTTTGTGGCTTTATATGATAATTTATATGATCGAAGTATTAATGAAGAAAAATTCCGGGCTTATATAACTAATAATTTAGAAATAAGTGCTAATAAAATGGGCTTTATTTATGTAACTAATGAAACTTTAAGTAAATATAAAGTAGAAGGTGTAGCCGTATCTAACCAAGTAAATAATTTTTATTTTATTAATGAACTTATTTGTTGGATGTTTGTGGTATATGATGAAAAAAATGAAATATTTAAAGTTAATATTCGCTCTCGGGGACCGATAATAAATACCATTGCTAATAATTATAATGGGGGCGGACATAAATATGCCAGTGGGGCACGAATTAAAGATTTTAAAGATGTTGAATTATTACGTAAAGATTTAGATATAGCTTGTGAAGAATATTTAAAAGAGCAAGAAAACTAATGAAAATAGAAAAAATTCGAAAAAAGAAAAATAATATATATGAAATAACTTTAGATAATTTAAGCAAAATAAATCTTTATGATGATATATTATTAAATTATAATCTTTTAAGTAAAAAAGAAATTGAAAAAAATTTATTAGAAGAAATAATAAAAGAAAATAATAATTTAGAGTGTTATTATCAAGCTTTAAAATATCTTAATTTAAAATTAAGAAGTAAAAAAGAAATCGAAAAATATTTAAATAAAAATTATAATAAAGAAACAGTTAATAAAACTATTAAAAGATTAGAAAAAGAAAAATATATAAATGATGATCTATATTTAAAAGCTTTTATAAATGATAGAATAAATTTATCTACTAAAGGTCCTTTAGTTATAAAAAAAGAATTAAAAAATTTAGGTATAGCTGAAAATAAAGTTACAAATTATTTAAATTTATTTAATGATGAAGTATGGTTAAATAAAATAGCAAAGATAATAGCTAAGAAAAAGAAGAGTAATCATAAGTTATCTGGTAATATTTTAAAAGAAAAAATAAAACAATTTCTTATAAAGGAAGGGTTTTCTATTGATTTAATAAATAGAGGAATAGAAAACTTTGATTTTACAGATGATGAGGAAATTATTCAAAAAGAATTGCAAAAAGAATATAATAAATTAAAAAATAAAGGAAAAGAAGAAGATATACTTTTAAAAGTAAAATATAATTTATATAAAAAAGGTTTTAGTATATCTAAAATAGAAGAATTATTAACTTGTTTTGAAGAGAATTAAGTAAAATTAATTCTTTTATTTTACACTTTTTAACGGAATTTAAGCAAATAATTTAAATATTATTTAAATAATGATATAATTTAAATAAGTTGGTGAGATATATGAAAAAATTAATTGTATTATTAATTAGCATATTATTTTTGATACCTAGTATTAATGTCAAGGCCGTGCAAGGTACTAAAAATTGTTATTATAGGTTGGAAAAAAGTAATACAGTATATTATACTCATTTTGCTTTTTTGGGTTTAGCTAATAGCAGTATACCTGGAACAATAGATATTGAAAGTTATTATTATAATAAAAGTGATTTAAATACTAAACATAATGAATTTACTGTTACTACTGATGGTGGTGATTATATTTGGAATTGGATGAATGATTATGGAATTAAATTTAGTGTTTATAATCATCTTTTAGGCATATTTAACCGTGTCAATGATGGAGAAACTTCCTTATTAGATAGTGATAATACAGAAGCTTGTCCCTCTATAGTTTATAAATTAAAGAAAGATTCATCTATATACTATGTTTTTTGTAATGGTTATAATACAGAGTTAAATGTAAATACGTGTTCGGAAGCTATAAATTATATTAATAATGAAAAAAAGTTTGATGGTTATAGTATTTCATCATATGGTTTTACTTCTGTAACGGGCTTTAATAATGTGGGAGCTTCTCACGAGGGAGAAACCAATATTAATGAAACGCAAGATGATTTAAAAGAACAAGAAGCTGATGTATGTGATCCTACTAGTGCATCTTATGATGCTATAAAATGTTTAGAAATTCAAAATCAATTAGGGGATATTAATAATCAAGCGAGTGATTTACCTACTAATCCCAAACCTATGGAAGAAGAAATGGGTGATGCATCAAGTGTAACCTATGGAAATGTTGAAGGGTTAAATTTTTGTGATGAAAATGGCGTA